>CADAQV010000068.1 GCA_902790095.1 uncultured Lachnospiraceae bacterium
TCGACCAGACGCTCGCTGGCCTCGGCGCCCACGTCGGCGAGCAGCAGCGTGTCCTCGACATCCTGCCAATCATCCTCGGACAGATTATCCTTGGCGAGAATGTTGAACAGCGCCTTGCCGAAGGGGTTGGCGCTGCCGGCGAGCTTGGCCTTCAGACGGGTCATGCGGGAGCCGACGGATTCGGGGGCGTCCAGCGCCTTGGCGGTCTTGATGGGCTCGGGCTGTTCGGGTTCGGAGGCGGGTTCTGACGTTCCGGTTCCAGATGTTCCGGAGGATTCGGGCTTGGATTCGGCTGCGGATTCGGCACCGTAAAGCCCCATGGCCTCCGATACTTTGCCGTGATTTACCCCGGGGTTTTTTATAAAGGAGGGAAGTTCTTCATGAAAGCTTAACGGAACCCCTAATTCTTTTGCCTTATTCATCGCGGCAATAACTATCTTTTCATCGGTTATCGGTATACCGTCGTCCGTAAAGCCTTTTGCGCCTGCCGCATACAGAGCATCAAAGTCTGTCAGTTCTTTTCCTTTAAGGTCATATGTAACTGTTGCCGAAGGAACCACTCTTATGCCGGTCTTTTTTCCCTCAGTTAAAACATATTCTATCAGCTCGGGGGTGCTGACGGTAGGGACAGTGTTTGCCATGGTGATCACTGTTGCAAATCCGCCGCGCTTTGCAGCCGCAGCGCCTGTTAGAATGTCTTCCTTATACGTCTGTCCGGGGTCACGGAAATGCACATGTACATCGCAAAGGGCCGGCGTGCAGACAAGTCCCTTCGCATCAACTGTCTCGTCATATCCCTCAGATGACAGATCGTCCTTTATTTCGGCGATGCGTCCGTTTTTGATGCCTATGCAGCCCGGCCTGTTATTGCCTGTGACCGGGTCAAGGAGTCTTGCGTTTTTTATAAGAAGATTTTTCATGATATTGATCCTTTCAAACAGTGTGATCTTTGTATATAATACTATTGTTGATAAAAGTAATCAACCATAAAAAGGGGTCTTATCTGCTGTGCCCGCCATATCAAGGGGAGAAAAGCCCTAAAAAAACCACGAAAGCGCCGCCCTTTTTATGCAAATTTTGAAAAAAAGAAAAAAAAGGATTTTTTTATATTGATTATTTCGCCAAAATGGAATATAGTATAAGGCGTGGTATTTGAATGGAATAGTACCGAAAAGAAGTAAAAAGTGTTCTGGAAAGTCGAACCTTTATAGACCGGGAGGAGAAACCGTGGGTTTATTAGAGATAAAGATCAATGAAACAGAATTTGCCGCAAAGATCATAGTAGTGGGTGTCGGCGGCGCAGGAAACAACGCAGTCAACCGTATGATAGAAGAAGACATTGCGGGTGTTGAGTTTATAGGAGTAAATACAGATAAGCAGGCGCTTCAGCTCTGCAAGTCTCCAAAGGTCGTTCAGATCGGTGAAAAGGAGACAAAGGGTCTCGGTGCAGGCGCAAAGCCCGAGGTTGGCGAAAGAGCCGCTCAGGAAAGCCAGGAGACCATCACAGAAATGCTTAAAGATGCCGACATGGTATTCGTTACCTGCGGTATGGGCGGCGGAACAGGTACAGGTGCCGCACCCGTCATTGCAAGTCTTGCAAAGGAAATGGGTATCCTTACAGTCGGCGTTGTTACAAAGCCCTTCAGCTTCGAAGGCAAGGTAAGAATGTCAAACGCACTTGCAGGTATTGAAAAACTCAAGGCAGCGGTAGACACACTTATCGTTATCCCCAACGACCGTCTCCTTCAGATATCAGACCGTCGTACGACCATCCTCGACGCCTTCAGAAAAGCAGATGAAGTCCTTCAGCAGGGTGTTCAGGGTATCACAGATCTCATCAACAACCCCGGTCTCATCAACCTCGACTTTGCGGATGTTCAGACCGTTATGAAAGACAAGGGTATCGCACACATCGGTATCGGTGAGGCAAAGGGCGATGACAAGGCTACAGAGGCCATGAACAGCGCCATGACAAGCCCTCTTCTTGAGACAAATATCGCAGGCGCATCTCATGTTCTTATCAACATCACAGGAGATGTAAGCCTTCCCGAAGTATACGAAGCCATCAGCATGGTACAGGATGTTGCCGGCGAAGATGCAAATATCATCTTCGGTACATCTTATGACGACGAAGTTGCCGACAGCGTAAGGATCACCCTTATAGCAACAGGAGTTGAAGACAAGTCCATGATAGTATCAGGCTTCAGACCCAAGCAGTCCACAAGGTCTCCTTACAGACATTCGGCTCCCGCTTCACCTGTAGTTACACCTGCAGCTCCGGTAGTTGAAAAGAAGGCAGAGCCCGCTCCCGAAAAGAAGATCGAGGCAGAAGAGAAGAAGGAAGAAAAGAAGACAGATACCTTCGATGATTTCGAAGACTTCTCCAGCTTTGCACCTGTAAGAACAGCTGCAAAGAAGGCTGACAACGCACCTCAGGTTCGTATCCCCAGCTTCCTCAAGAGACAGTAATATAGAATAATCGCCCCCGCTTATTTGCGGGGGCTTTCTTTAAGCATATTTTGGTCTGTTTGCAACTTGGCTGATTAAGAGCTGCCGGAAATGCAAATACGTTGACTAACGTCGAAAGCCGGGATATACTTTGCATATCAAACGATTGGAATAAGGATAATGAATACACCTGTATTGGATTTTTTAAATGAATATGCATCCGCAGACATCTCCAGGCTTCATATGCCGGGGGCCAAAGGGAAAATGATACTTGGGCCTGAAGGCTTTGATATAACGGAAGTTAACGGCGCGGACGACCTGTACTACCCGGATGGGATAATAAGGCAAAGCGAGGAAAATGCTGCGAGTCTTTTCGGCACGGGTATAACATGCTATTCTACCGAGGGCAGCAGCCACTGCATCCGTTCTGCCCTGATGCTGATAAAAAGGATTTGCGGCAGGGAAGATGATCATCCGCTTATCCTTGCTGCAAGAAATGTTCACAAGTCCTTTGTGTACGGAATCGCTTTGGCCGGAATGGAAGCAGAGTGGATAGATATAAATGAGCCTGACAGGATAAGCCTATCGCAGGGGCAGCCATCACCTTCAGAAATAGAAGCTGCGCTTGACAGATGCTCTAAAAAGCCCGCCGCAGTCTATCTTACCTCTCCAAATTATTCGGGTGAATACGCGGATATAAAGGAGATCAAAAAAATATGCAAGGACAGGGGAGTCCTTCTGATGGTGGATAATGCCCACGGCGCCTACCTTCGTTTCCTTGAAAAAAGCATGCATCCGATGGATCTTGGTGCGGATATCTGCTGTGATTCCGCGCATAAGACACTTCCTGTTTTGACGGGCGGTGCCTATCTTCACCTAAAAGAGGGCATAGCGGACTTAGGTGCAGTAAAATCTGCCATGGAGGTCACAGGGTCGACCTCACCCTCTTATCTTATACTTGCATCTCTTGACAAGGCAAACGGACTGCTCTCATCCGGGCTTGCACGCGAGATACGCACCTTTGAAAAAAGAATGTATGAACTAAAAAGAGAGCTTTCGGCCCTTGGGATAACACTGATCGGCGACGAACCCTTTAAGGTCACCGTAAATGCATTAAAGCTAGGAATAAAAGGAACAGAACTGGCCGAAATACTGCGAAAGCACGGCGCAGAGCCCGAAAGCTGCGATAGGGCCTGCATGACTGTGATGCTTACGCCCTTTAATGATGAAAAAGATCTTTTAAGGCTTAAGGGAGCACTTGTCTTCGCAAAAAATATGCGCCTGCCGGAACTTAAAGGCGGTATTTCACTTCCCGCGTATGTGAAAAAAATGACTGTTCGAGAGGCAGTCCTTGCGCCCCAGGAGGTCATAGACGCCGCTCTTTCAAAAGGGCGCATATGCGCATCGCCCCTTGTGGCATGCCCTGCGGTGCCCGTCGTTATGAGCGGGGAGGAGATAGAGGATGGGCATATAGAATTGTTTGAAAAACTCGGAATAAAAAAAGTATCGGTGGTCATAAGCTGACCACCGGTATTTTTTTAATCTTCTTTGGTTTCATCGCCGGAGTCCGTTTCATCATCTGATGAAGTCTCGCTGTCGTCGTCCGTCTCTTCTTCCGTTTCTGTTTCGGTCTCGGTCTCAGTTTCGGGCTCTTTGTGTATGTCGCAGTATTCTTCATCCGCCGGCAGTGTATACAGATCGTCGTCAGTGGTGTAATCGCTGCTTTTCAGCTCTTCGGGAAGCACAAGGAATATTCTTTCCTCTGTTTCTTCTTCGGGGCAGTATTCTCCGGCAAGCTTTCCGCTTTCCCTGCAGTAATCGACCTTTATATGACATGTGCAGCTTTCGGTCGGCTCGGTGCCCTTAAGGAAATATTCTTCATAAACGACGGAGGTGTCATGCGCCTTATCGCAAAGGCCGTCCACCGCAAGCTTACCGCACTTGCTGCATATCTTTCTTGTCACAAGATCTCCCGATTCGGCCCAGCCGATATCTTCTTTGCCTTCATGGATACGGTTCATGATCCGCTGCCAGATCTCCTCATGGTAGCCGGTGCTTTCCATAAGTGCCTTGCCCTTATCGTAGCCCGACCATATGCCCACCGTGTAATACGGAGTGTATCCGACAAACCAGATATCGTTCTTGTCCGTCGTAGAACCCGATTTTCCCGCGACCGACATGCCTTCCGGGGCCATGCCGATGGCCGTCGCGTGTATGTTAGGGTTGATGGAAGTGTAATCCGTTGCAAGGTTTTTGCCGAAGGTCGATTCCATGCCAAGAGTCAGGAGCTCTGCGGTTGAAGATTTGATGACCGACTTCGGGTCCTTTTTGTGCTCTAAAAGCACCGTTCCGTCATGCCGGAGGACGCGCGTGTAGAAGGTCGGACGGTTGTAGTAGCCGTTGTTAGCTATGGCCGAATATGCCGCCGAAAGCTCAAGATTCGTAACGCCCTTTGTTATACCGCCAAGCGCTATGGATGCGACATGGTCCGTGTATACGGAACCGTCAGCGTTCTTTTGATAATCTACAAGAGTAGTTATGCCGAATTTTTCAACATACTTGTATGCAAGATCTATGCCGACTGTCTCGGCAAGGCAGTGCATCGTAGGCAGGTTCATGGATGCGGCAATGGCATCACGCAGATTTACATATCCAAGATATTCATCGCCCCACCAGTTTGAAAAGTCCTGTCCGTTTGCCGAAATGGGGGAGTCGTAATAAACCGATGCAAGCGTGTCGCCGCAAGTGTCTATGGCAGGCGCAAAGGTCGTAAGGACCTTAAATGTCGATCCCGGCTGTCTGGTGCTCTGCGTCGCGCGGTTTAATGCGAGATTTGTCGTTTTCTTGCCTCTGCCGCCGGCAATGGCCTTTACATATCCTGTGGACTGGTCGATCACCACCACTGATACCTGGGGCTGAAGAGTGGGCACGCAGGATTCGGATGTCACGATATCGCCCTTTTCCATCATGTTTTTCTTAAACAGTTCGGTGTATGTGGTTATCTCGTCTTCCGAATTAAACAGAAAATCGTAATCTTCGGGCTTTCCGCACCTTTCTATCATAAAGGCCTTGACATCACGTTCGGAATAGTTGCTTTCCGTCTTGTCGGGGTGCGTTATCTTAAGCTGATATGTTATCGAATAGAACTTGAAAGGGTAGTTGTCGGGGTCATTTACTTCCTCATCCACGACCTTCTGAACATTTGTGTCCATGGTGGTGTAGATGGAAAGACCTCCCGAATATAAAAGGTTGTATGCCTGAGTCTGGGTATATCCGAGCTGCGTTTGCAGATCGTCCGTCACCTGTTCTATCACGGAGTCCGTAAAGTATGTGTAAATGGCGGATGATGTGTTGCTGCTGACTACCTGTATACGGTCGTAAACATTGTCATTTAAAGCTTCTTCGTATTCCTCCTCGGTTATATAGCCCTGATCGAACATGTACTTAAGCACCAGATGGGCACGGCCCATGTTTTCCTCGGGGAATCTTATGGGGTTATATCTGCTGGGGTTTTTGGTGATACCGGCTATAACTGCACATTCGGATATGGTAAGCTCTGAGACATCCTTGTTGAAATATCTCCTTGCTGCCGCCTGAACTCCAAGGCAGTTGCTTCCAAGGTTTATGGTGTTAAGATAATTTTCAAGTATGACATTTTTTGAAAGCTGCTTTTCAAGCGCAAGCGCAAGCACCTGTTCTTTAAGCTTCCTTTCAAGCTTTTCTCCGACGCTGTTCTCGGAGCCGCCTTCAAAAACATTGTTTTTTATAAGCTGCTGGGTGATGGTGCTGGCACCCTGACGCAATGGTCCTGTTGTAAGAGCTATGACTCCGGCTCTTAAAATGCCCTTTATATCTATGCCGTTATGTATCCAGTATCGTTCATCCTCTATTGCCACAAAGGCATTTATAAGCGAATCGGGTATCTCTGCAAGAGTAACTTCCTCTCTGTTTGAACCTGCCATGACAAGCTTGTCCACTGCAACTCCGGAACTCGAATAAAGAGTAGTGTAGTAGTTGTCGGGCGAAACATCTTCAAAGGTTATCTCCTCGGCCTGGTTTACAAGGCTTACAAAAGATCCGTATATAAACGAAGATCCGCATACGGCCGCAAGGATGAGGGAAAAGCACAGAAGCGTTGCCATGGCGACCGATACTTTTTTCAGTACTCGTTTTCGCTTTGAAAACGGGTCTGACAGATATTTTTTTACATTGTCCCTAGAGTAATTCATCTATAAGTGCTCCCTAAACTTCAAATATCTTTACTTCTCCCCCGCAAACGGCATAATAACACTTGCTTCCTTCTTCCGGAAGGACCCGTCCGTTTGTAAGTTCCGTGATCTTTTTCTCAAAAATATTTTTTTTGTCTGCCGGCACCGGCACCGTATATTCGCAGACGTCGCTGTATACTATGTCCGCTGCGGCCAGGTCAAGCTCCGCAAGTATGGAAGGCATTCTGCCTGCCGATGTGTAATCAAGCTTTACAAAGTTCATTACAGCCGGGATCTTTTCCATGCATTCTGCCGCAGCCACAGCAGCTTTTCCCGCTTCGGTGTAAGCCCTTAAAAGTCCGCCCGTTCCAAGAAGCACACCGCCAAAGTATCTTACCACAACTATCATGCAGTCGGAAAGCCCTTCCCGCATCAAAAGCTCCAAAAGAGGTTTTCCCGCTGTGCCGGAAGGTTCGCCGTCATCGGATGCTCTCATGACCGCAGGAGATCCTCTTAAAATATATGCAAAGCAGACATGGCGCGCATCATAATATTTTTTTCTGAAGCGCGAAAGGAATTCTTCCGCCGCCTCTTCGGATTCCACATTCATAAGGAAGGAAAGAAAACGCGATTTTTTTTCGACCACCTCGCCGCTTCCTTCTTTGCTTATTGTCTTGTATTTTTCCATCTGTTGTTCATTATCCTGCGATCAATATTTTAAATAACACCACTTTATTATACCACA
>CADAQV010000069.1 GCA_902790095.1 uncultured Lachnospiraceae bacterium
AGAGCAGGCACTGGCGGCACTTGACGATATCTATAAAAAAGGTCTTATCCCTATAGTCACCGGAGGTACTGGCTTTTATATACAGGCTCTTTTGTATGACATAGATTTTGATGATGACAGCAATGACCCCTGTCTTAGAAATGAACTCGAAAAAAGAGCGGAAGAAGACCCGGATGCTCTATATGAAGAGCTTTTAAGAGTTGACCCCGAGAGCGCAGCCATAATTCACAAAAACAATGTGAAACGCGTAATAAGGGCGCTTGAGTTTTACCGCCTTACAGGGCAGAAGATCTCGGAGCACAACAGCGCAGAGCACGCAAAGAGCAGTGCTTATAACAGCGCATATTTTGTCCTGAATATGCCAAGGCCTATCCTTTATCAGAGAATAGACAAAAGGGTAGATATGATGTTTGAAGCGGGTCTGTATGACGAAGTAAAGACTCTGTATGACAGCGGTCTTTCCAAAGAATGTACTTCCATGCAGGGGCTCGGATACAAGGAACTTTTCGATCATTTTGCAGGAGAGATAAGCCTTGATGAAGCCATATACAGAATAAAGCGTGATACAAGGCATTTTGCCAAAAGGCAGTTGACATGGTTCAGAAGAGAGAGGGATGTTATCTTTATAAACAAGGATGAATTCGGCTCGGAAGATGAGATCCTTGATCACATGCTTGGCATTTTGAAAAGCAAGGATATAATTTACTGTGGAAAAAATGAAGAAAATAGTGTAAAATAGAAAAGTTTTTAAATGGAAAAATGGCAAATGAGGTTTATGATGGATCAGGCTTTGTTTTACGAAAATGCCGGTATCAGCCGGGAAACATATGATTTTTGTAAGGAGGTCCTTGCGCAGATCGAAGACAGATTTAAAGAGATAGATGCTGTCAGCGAGGTCAATCAGCTTAAAGTCATGGAGGCTTTCAGGAAGGCCAAGGTGAGCGAGTATCATTTTGACAGGTCTACGGGCTACGGATATAATGACAACGGCAGAGATACTCTTGAAAAGGTATATTCTTATGTGTTTAATACGGAGGATGCTCTTGTAAGACCTCAGATCGCAAGCGGTACCCATGCAATATCCACGGCTCTTTTTGCAGTGCTCCGCCCCGGGGACGAGATGCTCTCGATAGCAGGAAAGCCCTATGACACACTTGATGAGGTCATAGGCATCAGGGAGTGCAGCGGATCACTAAAAGAATTCGGCGTTACATATGCCCAGGCGGATCTTACTGCCGACGGTAAATTCGATCTTGATGCGATAGGAAAAAAGATCAATGAAAAAACAAAGCTTATTCATATTCAGCGTTCACGCGGATATGACATAAGACCGTCCCTTTCGGTGGATGAGATAGCAAGAGCCATTAAATATGTCAAATCCGTAAAAAAAGATGTGATAGTATTTGTCGATAACTGTTACGGTGAGTTTGCAGATGTTACAGAGCCTACGGATCACGGCGCGGACCTTATGGCGGGATCCCTTATAAAGAATCCGGGCGGCGGTCTTGCGGAAAGCGGAGGTTACATTGTCGGAAGACACGACCTTATAGAGCTTTGCGGATACAGACTGATAGCTCCGGGCATCGGAAGAGAAGTCGGAGCAAATATGGGCGTCTTAAGGAGCTTTTATCAGGGACTTTTCCTGTCGCCTTCCGTTGTTGCTTCATCCATGAAATGTGCCCTGTTTGCGGCTGCAGTTTATGAAAAGCTCGGATATAAGGTATCACCGGCATCCGATGAAAAAAGAAATGATATCATTCAGGTGATCTCCTTTGGAAATCCCGAAGATATGCTTAAATTTTCGCGCGGCATACAAAGCTCGTCTCCCGTTGACAGCTATGTTGTGCCCGAGGCGGATGATATGCCCGGATACGATTCAAAGGTAGTTATGGCTGCGGGAACATTTGTATCGGGTTCATCTATAGAGCTCAGCTGTGACGGGCCTTTAAGAGCTCCCTACCTTATATTTATGCAGGGCGGACTTACCTGGCAGCACTGCAAATACGCTATAATGAAAACTGTTCAGGAAATGAAAAACTAAAAGCATTTGCTCCGGGCTGTCGGAATGGAGAAAAATGTCTTTTAAAAACAAAATATCAAAAAGTGAGATGCCATTTGAAAGGATGAAAAAATACGGACCTGCTCATCTTTCTGACGCGGAGCTTTTAGCTGTCATGATAAGAAACGGCACAAAAACGGCGGATCCCACGCAGATAGCGCACAATCTTTTGCTGCTCTCAGGAAAAAAAGGTCTTGCCGGTATAATGACGGTCTCCGAAAAATCGCTTCAGAAGATAGAAGGCATCGGAGATGTTAAAGCACTGCAGCTTATCGCGCTCGGGGAGATATCCAAAAGGATAGCGGCTTCGTCGTTTCAAAGGGAAAGGCTTTCAGATCCCGAAAGCTGCGCAGCCTATTTTATGGAAAGACTCAGATACGAAAGCGAGGAACAGGTTTGGGCTGCCGCCTTTGATTCAAAGTTTTCGCTTCTTGCGGAAAAAATGCTTTCCTGCGGCATTTCAAATTCATCACTTATAACGCCAAGGGAGATATTCCGCTTTGCCATAGAACAAAGAGCGGTATCCATAATACTTGTGCACAATCATCCTTCCGGAGATCCAACCCCCAGCATGGAAGATATAGATCTTACTAAGCAGGTGAGTAAAGCAGGGGAGATAGTGGGTATTGCCCTTGCGGATCATATAATCATCGGAGACAACCGTTATTACAGCATGAAGGAATACGGCCACATGGGCTAGAGAAAACATGAAAAAGAAGATCAAAACACTTTTTAAAATTAAATATGTCCTGCTGGTCCTTACCATCATTCTTCTGGGCTCTATAGTGCTTACATATGCAAGGGGTGGTAATCTTTCGACCTATAAGAATGGTATCGTTTCCATATTCTCGCCCGTAAGAAATGCTGTTGCGGGCATCAGGAACGCGATCAACAATTCCGCCGAAGAAAAAAAGTCCAAGGAAGAACTTAAGGCTGAAAACGAAGAGCTGAGAACTGAAAACGAGAAGCTTAAAAGCATCATCGAAAAATATCAGACGGATATTTACGAACTTCAGGAGCTTAAGTCTTTGCTCGACCTTTCGGGCGAGTATTCGGCTTACGGAACGGTCGCAGCAAATGTCATAGGAAAGAACACAGGAAACTGGATATATGAATTTACGATAGATAAAGGAAGCGACGACGGCATAGAAATGTATATGAATGTTGTCGCAGACGGAGGTCTTGCCGGCCTTGTCACGGATGTCGGCAAAAATTACAGCGTCGTGACTTCGATACTCGCAGATGATATGAATGTTGCGGGAATATCGTCCACGACAAGGGATTCATGCATCGTCAGCGGCGATTTAGAGCTTCTTGAAGAAGGCAGGATCAGGATAATGTATGTACATGGGGATGCCGATATAAAGGATTACGACAGGATAGTCACATCTACCACCAGCAACCGTTATCTTCCTCATATCCTCATAGGCTATGCACACGATATTACGATGGACAATAATGAACTGACCAAATCGGGTTATCTTGTTCCGGCTGTGGATTTTCAGCATTTGGAATATGTTATGGTCATCAAACATGTAAAAGGAAAGAACAAGGAGTAGGGATGCTTAGGTTTTTCTTGAGTCTGATATTGATAGCCCTTTGCACACTTTTTCAGGGCAGTGTCATATCTATGATTCCGTATATAAATTCGACTCCCAATCTTCTGTTGATAGTTACTTTTTCTATAGGTATCTTAAGAGGCAGGGATGAAGGACTTTTATACGGCCTTTTATGCGGTATCGCCATGGATCTTGTAAGCGGCGGATACCTGGGATTTTATGCCCTGTTTTATATGTACCTTGGTTTTGGCTGCGGATTCCTTCATCAGCTTTTCGATGTGGACGTGCCGCTTGTTGCCGTCATACTTACGATACTGTCCGAGATACTTTATCACCTGTATGTTTTCCTTTTCAGATTCGTGATAAGAGGAAGACTTTCGATCTCATCTTATATTTCAAGCATTATCTTGCCGGAGATGATATTTACCATTGCCTTTGCCATCCTTCTTTACGGGATCATAGTTGCAATGAACATAGCGCTTGAAAAATATGAGCAAAGGAGTGCACTGAAGTTTGTTTAACGAGATACTTGGAATAATCAAAGATTTTCTGAGCCGGGTCATAAAGTCCCGGTTATTCCCCGTTATGATAATCTTTTGCCTGCTTTTCTTTGCACTAATTTTAAGACTGTTCAGACTTCAGATCATAGAATCAGAACAGCATCAAAAGGATTATGTCCAGATGACCTTAAGCGAACTTACCACAGACGCGGTCAGAGGAAATATATATGACAAAAACGGAACATTGCTCGCATACGATCAGATGGTATATTCCGTTACATTAAAAGACATTGGCTATTATGAAAAGCATGCACAGAAGAATCAGATGATCTTAGAGCTCATCCATCTTCTCGATGAATGCAAGGAAGACATCGTGCTTACTCTTCCCATAGGAATGGCGGATAAAGGCGATAAACATGTATATACGTATACCACCACATCGGCCGCAAGAAAAAAGCAGTTCTTAAGGGATCTGTACGGAATAAGGCTTGATCAGCTTGACGACGAATCCGGGAAATACCCTTCCGACATATCGGCAGACAAAGCCATGGAGATACTTAAAAAGCGCTATTATTTTGAAAAATGGCTGACAGAGGATCCTGATAACGTAAAGACTATATCCGACTATGACGCTTTAAGAGTCGTAAATGTAAGATACGCCCTTGCGCAGAATGTCTACAAGAAATATCTTTCAATAACGGTCGCTTCAAACGTATCGGAAGAGACCATGTCGACAATAAAGGAAAACTCAATGAATTTTAAAGGCGTCGACATAGAAGAGGATTATGTCAGGATCTATCCCGACGGAGATTATTTTGCGCAGATCATAGGTTATACGGGTATAGGAAGTACCGAAGAGATCGATGAATTAAAAGCAAAGGATCCTTCTTATGAATACGGAGATACCATCGGAAAGAGCGGTATCGAAGCATTGATGGAAACAGAGCTTTCCGGAAAGAAGGGTACAAAAACGGTTTATCTTGACAGTACGGGCAAGGTTTTGGAGGTCCTTAAAGAAACGCCTGCCGTTGTCGGCAACGATGTGTATCTTACCATAGACCACGACCTTACAATAGCAAGCTATAAGCTTCTTGAACAGGAAATGGCAAGTATCATTCTTACTTATCTTGTAAGAGAGGACGCAGAGGCAACGGGCGATACCGTAAAGATCCCTGTAAAGAAGGTATATTTTCAGCTTTTCAACAACAATATAATATCGCTCTCAAGCCTTTCGAGAAACGGGGCTCCATGGTGGGAAGGCAATATCAGGACATTGCTTGACTCAGAGATGGAAAGCGTTATCGGTCTGATCAAAAGACAGCTTTATCCTCCGGATGAAGAGATACTGCCTCCTTCCGATGTCGAAAAGAGATATATCGATTATTTTATCGATTATATCTGCAATTCTTCTGAACTTATAGACAAGAGTCTTATAGATACATCATCCGAAAGCTATAAGAAGATGAAGGACGGAAGCGGATCTGTAAGGGATTTCCTTTATTCGGAGATCTACAGGAGCGAGGCTGTAAATCTTTCGCTTCTTGTGGGAGACGGTGATTATTACAGCTCCGACAAAGTCTATGAGCTTTTATGCGACGAGCTGCTTTCAGGCATATCAACAGACAATGCGCTTGAAAAACTGATCGTAGAAAATCTTATATACACGGAAAAACTGGACCCTTATCTTATTTGTCTTACGCTTTATTCGCAGGGCATAATAAGTACCAACAACGAGAAAATGACCGCCCTTACAGGCGCAGACAAAGAGTATTGCTATAATTTCATAAGCGAGTGTATAGCAAAGATACAGATAACACCGGCTCAGCTTGCTCTCGATCCTTGCAACGGTTCGGTTGTGATAACGGACGTGGAAAGCGGAAAGGTATCGGCGCTTGTCTCATATCCGGGATATGATAACAATCATTTTTCGGGATCCGTTGACGCAACATACTATAAAAAGCTGCTTTCGGATCAGTCGAATCCGTTGTTTAACTATGCGACTCAGGCGCGTTCCGCACCCGGTTCCACTTTCAAGATGCTTTCTGCCATAGCTGCGCTTGAAACCGGCATTATGGATAAGAATTCGACAGAAAACTGTACGGGTATATTCGATATCATTCAGCCTTCGGCAAAATGTTGGATCTATACGCAGCAGGGCATAGGCCATGGTGAGCAGAATGTTGTTCAGGCGCTTGCAAACTCCTGCAACAATTATTTTTACACTGTGGGTTACAAGCTTAGCCTTGAAGAGGATGGAACGTACAATCCGGATCTTGGCCTCGAAAAGCTGACTTATTATGCAAAGCTTTTGGGACTCGGACAAAAGAGCGGAATAGAGCTCAATGAATATGCTCCTCAGATATCAACGGAATATCCGGTCATGTCTGCAATCGGTCAGGCTACGAACAACTATACACCTGTAGTCCTTTCAAGATATGTTACGGCTATAGCAAGCAAGGGAAATCTTTACGACCTGACATTACTTGACCATGTAAATGACAAAAAGGGAAGCGGGCTTTTTGAGGAGACGAAAAACATCTCGCATATCGATGAGATATCATCTTCCACATGGGAATCCATATGGGAAGGAATGTATGAGGTTACACATTCGGGTACGGTCGCAAGTTATTTTAAGAATTCCAACTTTAACGTATCCGGAAAGACCGGATCGGCACAGGAAGACCTTACAAGACCGAACCACGCATTGTTCGTAAGCTTCGGACCGTCGGAAGATCCCGAGATAACGGTCACTGTTTCGATAAGAAACGGTTATTCATCAGGATATACCGCAGCGGTCGCAAATGATATCTACAATTATTACTTTGGATATACGACGCTTGATTATATCAAGAGTCTGTCCATCAATCAGGACAACAGTTCGGATGTCGGGGATTAGGAGAATTTATGGAAGTCATAACTTTTCTTTCCGGTAAAGGCGGACAAGGGAAAACGGCGGTATTGGCATCTGTTGCGGCAGGGCTTGCAGGGGCAGGAAAAAGGGTCCTTGCGATAGATCTTTGCTACGGAAGCCGTCAGCTTGACATTTTTATGGGCCTTGAAAATATGGTCTTATACAATATTGATGATGTGCTTTCCGGAAAGAATGAT
>CADAQV010000070.1 GCA_902790095.1 uncultured Lachnospiraceae bacterium
CATTCTTTACCTTGGCCATCGTTTCAAAGGGCTGACGGGTAAGTATCTCAAGATGCTCGGGTGCGATCTCGTTGACCGTATCTATGGCTTCATCCATGTTTTCGGCAACAAGAATATATCCGTAATTGTCAAGGGACTTTTCTATGATCTCTCTTCTTGAAAGCTTCGGAAGATAACCGTTTACTTCCTCGGATACTTTATCCGCAAGCTCCGGAGACGTAGTTACCAGAATGGCGCTTGCAAGCTCGTCATGCTCTGCCTGAGAGAGAAGATCTGCTGCCAGATAGTGCGCGTTTGCCGAATCATCCGCAAGGACCATGATCTCGCTGGGTCCTGCTATAGAGTCTATGCTTACATGTCCGTATACGGCTTTCTTTGCAAGAGCCACGTAGATATTTCCGGGTCCTACGATCTTGTCGACCTTTTTGATGGTCTCCGTACCGTAAGCAAGAGCGCCTATGGCCTGTGAGCCTCCGACTTTGTACATTTCATTTGCGCCGGCAAGATCTGCGGCAACAAGTGTAGCGGGATTTACTTTTCCTTCTTTATTGCAGGGTGTTGTCATGACGATGCGTCTTACGCCCGCAACATGAGCCGGAACAATGTTCATAAGAACGGATGAGGGATACGCCGCCTTGCCTCCCGGAACATATACTCCCACACTGTCAAGGGCGGATATCTTCTGGCCCAGAATGCTGCCGTCGGGCCTTGAAGTAAACCAGCTTTCCATAAGCTGTTTTTCGTGAAATGCCCTTATGTTTTCCATCGCTTTTTTCATGGTGGCTACAAGCTCCGGATCAAGAAGGCTGTAAGCCTCATCTATCTCTTCCCTTGTTATTACCATGTTGCTTTCACTAAGATCAAAGCCGTCGAATTTCTTTGTATATTCAAAAAGGGCTTTGTTTCCGTTTAGCTTCACATTATCAAGAATATCTTTTACCACTGCCTCATAAGACTGATACTGGTTCGGATCTCTCTTTATGAGCTCGCTCATTATATTCTTTTTTGTCTCTTCGTTAAGCTTTATGATCCTCATTTAGATGCACTCCTTAAGTTTCTTTATAATTGCCGTGATCCTTTCGTTCTCACGCTTCATGCTGACACGGTTTACTATCACTCTGGCGCTTAAGGGCATTACCTCTTCTAAGGCCTCAAGTCCGTTTTCGCGAAGCGTTGAGCCGGTCTCTACGATATCAACGATGACTTCGGAAAGACCCACTATAGGCGCAAGCTCGATAGATCCGTTTAATTTTATTATCTCTACGGTCTGATGCTTCTGATCGTTGAAATAGCTTTTTGCAATCAAAGGGTATTTTGTTGCCACCCTTATCTGTTCATGATTGAGAAGAAGCTTTTTTGCGCTTGCCGGGCCGCAGACACACATCCTGCATTTTCCAAAGCCCAGGTCCAAAACTTCATAAAGCGCTCTGTTTTCCTCTGCTATAGTATCTTTTCCGACAACGCCCATATCGGCTGCGCCGTATTCGACATATGTCGGCACATCGTTTGCCTTGGCAAGGAAGAAGCGCATTTTTAACTCTTCATTTACAAAAATGAGCTTTCTTGTCTTTTCATCTTCCATTTCGCGGCAGGTTATACCTATCTTTTCAAAAAGCTCCATCGTTTTTTTTGCAAGTCTGCCCTTTGCGAGAGCGACCGTTAAATATCCTTCAAGCATTTAAAGTACCTTTCTGTTTCCGTTTGAATCTATGTATATGATCTTGTCTATGAAATTCCTCTTTGCATATTCAATGTAATCCTCAAGGCTCTTTTCATGGAATTTCTTCATGAGCTGAATATGTCTTCCCTGTTTTCTGAGCTCTAAAGCATATTCGATGGCCTGCTTTTTATGCTCTCTCTCATACAGAAGAATATCTGCGTAAATATCCGTATCCACTTCTATCCCAAGTCTTGAAAGTGCAAGCATTAAAAGATCCTGATTGATTCCAAAACCCACAGAGCTCACATCCTTTCCGAACTGGCTTATGAGCTTGTCATATCTGCCGCCCGTGGCTATCATCTCGCCCGTTCCGTATGTGAAGGCCTGGATTATTATGCCCGTATAGTATTTGTAATGGCCGAGTATTCCAAGGTCGAACGAAACATATTTTTCAAGCCCGTAATATGAAAGGATGTCGTAGACTTTTTCAAGGTATTCTATAATGGAAACGACCGTTTTGTTGCCCGATCTTTCCTTGAGATCTTTTATCTGCTCTATATTTCCGAAAGTCTGGGTAAGATCCAAAAGACCTTTTTTACAGTCCTCGGGCACTTTCCCGTTTGCTTCAAGCAGGCTTTCTATACCGAAATAATTCTTGTTCTCATAAAAATATGTGAGCTGCTCGATCTCTTCATCGGAAAGATTCGACTCTGCGATAAGGCCTTTGAAAAAGCCCGCATGACCTATCTCCACCTGAAAATCCTTAAGGCCGGATGCGGCAAGACTGTTTATCAGCATCGCGATAATCTCTGCATCGGCATCGCTTGTCTCATCACCTATCAGCTCTGCACCGAGCTGTGTGACCTCCTTCATTTTACCCTGAAGGGAAGAACCGTTGTAAAAGGTATTGCCGCAGTATGAAAGACGTATCGGCATATCCTCGTCCATAAAGTATTTTGAAACGGCTCTTGCGATGGAAGGCGTGATATCCGGTCTTAATACAAGTGTGTTTCCTTCCTTGTCAAAAAGCTTGAACATATCCCTGTTCTCGACGCTTCCGCGGTCTTTGTTAAATACATCGAAAAACTCCACGGTGGGCGTTTCTATATCACGATAGCCGAAAGAATGCATCTGGGATATTATGCGGTTTCTGACGGTATTCTTTCTTGCTATCTCTTCGTTGTATCTGTCCCTTACTCCTTCGGGAGTGTGATATAATGTACTTCTCACTTTGCCTTGTTCCTTTTCACTTTATTGTATTAATGTGCTACCAAATTAGCATAGTAGCAGGATGAATAATTGGGATTGTAACAAAAAACCTTGCGCTTGTCAATCATTTCTTTGAGAAAGATCTTTATTCATCGCATCAAGAAACGGAACATGTCCAAGGTGCGTAGAATCTATAGAAAAGCTTCCCGCTTCGATCTCTTCGAAGGTAATGCTCTTTCTGCCGCCCTCTTTCATCCTTTCCCAGTATTTTTCGATGGTTACAAAGGGAACGTAAAACATCTTTCTTTTTGCGGTATAATAGATTATAAGAAATGCGATCCCGTCCTGAGCCTCAAAGTCTTTCATAAAAGCAAACTGATGCTCATGAAGGTTATGAAGAGGAAATGTATTTTCCGCGCATTCCTTTGCGTCAAATGCAACCGGGATCCCCTGGACCACACCGATGTAATCCACCGTACTCTTGGCGTCAAAATATGCAAGCGTGATATGCCTTGTCTCTTTTTCTATCTCTATGGGCGTTATAGGCGTGGGGATCTTTTGAATGAGAGCCAGCTTTTTTTCTCTGTATCCTTCTATCGTATGGTTTAACAGTTCTTCTAAGGTGGACCCTCTCAATCCTCTTCCGGACCATGTTGCCATTTTATGTTTTCTCCTTTAATGATCTTCAAAAAAATATCGGGTATCGGAGCCTTTATCGTTTTATGCGAAAGCCCTTCAAGCGCTCCTTCCTCTTTTTCAAAGCTGACCTTCCACGAATGGAGAAGCTGATGCGTAAGGCCGTATTTTTTCTTCATCAGATCATTTACTTTTTTGTCGCCGTATTTTTCATCACCTATCAAAGGATGACCGACGGATGCCAGGTGAGCTCTTATCTGATGCGTTTTTCCGGTTATCAGATGTACTTTCAGCAAAGTAAGCCCATCGCCGTATCCTATCGGATATATATCCGTTTTTATAAGATCGCCGCCGCTTTTTTTTATGCTCACCTTGTTTGTACCTTCATCTTTTGTGAGTGATCCCGAAAGGTGCAGCTTATCCCTTATAGTGCCTTTGGCAATGCAGATATATTCTTTTTTTAAGTTTCTGTCTCTTAAAGCTTCTGAGAGCTGCTGCGTGCCCTTAAGACTGCAGCCCGCCATTATAAGGCCGCTTGTATTGCGGTCGAGGCGGTTTACGACGGAAGGCCTGAAAGTCTGAAGCTGAGCATCGTTTATCCGACCTTTATCTGTCAGATATTTAATAAGTACCTCATTCATCGAGATATCATTCTGCCCTGCCTTTTGAGAAAGTATCCCGGCAGGCTTGTTCATTATGATGACATTGCTGTCTTCGTAGACTATATCGGCATCTATGATGGAAGGCGAAGGTTTTATCTTATCTTTTTTACTGAATTCTTCAATCGTCTCATCCGACAAAAAAAGCTTTACCGTATCGCCTTTTTCTGTCATTTCACTGCCCAAAGCCTTTTTACCGTTTAATACGATATTCTTTTTTCTAAGCATTTTGTAAACAAAGCTTTTGGGAGCAAGCGGAATAAGCTTGAACAGATATTTGTCAAATCTCTGACCCGCTTCGTTTTCACCGATAATGTATTCTTTCATTTATATACCCGTTTACATGGAGACAGATTTAAGCGATGCATAAACATCTTCTTCAAAACGTGAAAGCTTTTGGCCTTCCGCGTGTTTTGAGACCTTTTTAAAAGCAGTAAGCTCTGTATAGATATTAAACGATACATTCATTTTTGACACGGCCAAAAGGCCTTCTATATATTCTTCATACTCTTTTTTACTTCCGGGAAGCGAAGGTGAATATGCATATACATTGTCGTCATTGATGCACACATAAGAAAGCTCTGCCGCCTTAAGCTTTGGCGATGTCACGATGATCTCTGTGAGCATTGCGTCTTCTTTCCCGGTGCATACGGACTCGTATTCATCAAGGGCCGGCGACTTATAAGGAAATACAGCTATTAATGCTGTCAGGAAGTGTGCCATCGGAAGAACGTTTAAAATAGCCATTATGGTAAAGATATTCTTTTTATTTCCGGTTATCAGGATACCCGTTATCATAAGACCGGCGATAAGGCCGATAAACAATATGACGATCAAAAGGTTTTTAAGCTTTTTTCCTTTAAGATATCCTCTTTTTCCCTTGGCGGGAAACAATGCTTTTTTCTCTTTTGATGATTCTTCCATCTTATCTTCCTTTTAATGCCTCTATCTCTTTTTCGGAAAGCTCTCTGTATTCTCCGGGCTTTAAATTTTCATCAAGAACAAGGGGACCGAATTCAAGCCTCTTTAAATAAGTGACTTTTCCTCCAAGCCTCTCCATCATCCTTTTTACCTGATGAAACTTTCCTTCCGCGATCGTTAAATATGCCTTTCCATCCTCTGTTATCTCAAGCTTTGCGGGAAGGCATTTAAGCTCTTCATCAACCTGAAGACCTTCTGCGACCATTTTTTCTGCGTCCCGGCAAAGCTCCCCCGAGTATTCCGTATAATATTTTTTGCTCACATGTTTTTTGGGAGACAACAGACTGTGCGAGACCTCTCCGTTATCTGTAATGAGCAACAGACCTTCGGTATCTATATCAAGCCTGCCGACGCAGAACAATCTCTTTTTTTCGGGGACATCAAGAAGATCAAACACTGTCTTGTTGCGGCCGTCTTCATTTGCGCTGACGGTGCCTGCAGGTTTGTTTAACATATACCAGCTTTCAAGCTTTGCCGATATCTCTTTGCCGGATACAGCCACCTTTGATGCCGAGGCGTCAACCTTCAGATCGGATCCTTTCACGACCTTCCCGTCAACTGTTACCTGACCGTTTTTTATTATTTTTTTCACCTCCGACCTGGTTCCTATACCGTTATCGGCCAGAAGCTTATCAAGTCTGACAAGCATTTTTTTCCCCTTTTACTGCCATCTCCAGCCCGGCAGATATTTGTTTTTAAGCCTGTCTCCGGTCTTTTTTGCAAATCCCAAAGGATAATCTTCAACGCAGACAAGTACGTAACCGTCCTTTAAGGGCTCATCAAAATCGATCGATTCACACTTGAGGTATTTCAATACCCTTTCATCACCGTACGGAAGCGATAAAACATTATCGAATTCTTCCTTTTTAAGGCTCATTGCAAGTGCCTGAGAAGGCTCGAAACGGTCTTTTTTTATCTCTCCTATCAAAAGCCCGCATCTCATGAGCCTTATGCCTTTAAGGTCGGGCATGGACTCGGGCAGATAAAGGACGGTCCCGTTTTTTCTTATCTCAATTCTTTCGGGATCGAATTTTGACGAGGTATGCGAAAGAAATTCCGTAAGACATGTCTGTTTTTCCACTTCGCTCTGCCTGCATTCACGCACATAAGGTACAAACGACAACGGTTCTTCTTTAAGCTCGCTTTTTAAAAGAGCGACAAAATGGCCTTCACCGTCCATTTTATGAGGGAATATCCGTACGCATTTTTTTAAGTCTTCCGACTTGTTTCCGTATTCTGTAAAGCCTTCCGCAAAACCTTCATAAGGCTTTATATCCGAAAGCTTCATATAAGGATATTTATCCAGAACATATGAAATGCTCTCTTCGTTTTCCATGGGAGAAAATGTACATGTGCTGTACATTATCATGCCTCCCGGGCGAAGCATCTCTACGGCGCTGTCAAGGATCTGCTTTTGAAGTGCGGAAAACTTAGCGTTGCTGTCTTCATTCCATGCACGCATGACGGCCGCATCTTTTCTGAACATTCCTTCGCCCGAACAGGGTGCGTCTATAAGTATACGGTCAAAAAAATGAGGCAGCTTTGCCGCGAGCTTATACGGAGCCTCACTTGCTATAACGGCCGTTTTTATACCGAAAAGTTCAAGATTTTTCAAAAGTGCCTGGGCTCTGGAATTGCTTATATCATTTGAAAAAAGCAAGCCGCTGCCGCATAGCTTTGCGCCGAGTTCGGTACTTTTTCCGCCCGGCGCCGCACATATATCAAGTATTCGCTCGCCTCCGCTTAAAGGAAGCCTGTTTGCAGGTGTCATGGCAGATGGTTCCTGCAGATAATAAAGGCCTGCATAATAATACGGATCCTTAGCCGGGCGAAGGTTTTTTCCATCATAAAAAAAGCCGTTTTCTATCCAGGGAATCGGCCTTAGATCGCCCTTATAAAGCTCTTTTAATCTATCGGGCGATATCTTTGCTGTATTGACTCTCAGTCCAAACAGCCTTTCACTGTCAAAGCTTTTTTCATAAAGAGGATAATCCTCTTTAAAAAGCTTGATCATATTTTCTTTATACTTTACAGGTAATTCCATAAGCGACATGCACCTTTTTGTAAC
>CADAQV010000071.1 GCA_902790095.1 uncultured Lachnospiraceae bacterium
TATTTTTTTTCTATAATAATAAGATCCAGATTTGACGGCAACGCGCTTGACAGCGACAGCGAATTACGGTAAACGGGGTCATTCACGCCTTCAACGACAAATCTTACCCTTCCTATTCCGGGCAGGTCTGTGAGGGTATTGACGATCGAATATATCGCCACTTCTGCGCTTACCTCCTCAGAAATATTTAAAAATGCGGGATCAAAATACAGGTAGCACACTCCTTCATCCACCGATGCCTCGAGCAGCTTTACCTCTTTTTTAAGTGCGGGATAATGCCCGGCCTCTTCGGGGCCTCCGATAAGTTCCTGCACGACATAGTATTCTTTTGAGCCGTCTACAGGATAGCTGACCTTTCTTTTTTCCGCCACGAGCTTTGTTCCGGTCTCGTCCGCAAAATAGAGTGTGGCTTCATATTCGGCAAATCTGTGGTCGATGGAATTTTCAAATGCCGAATCATCCATCAGCCCAACTTCTTCGCCGGAAATGCCCACAAGGGGCTGGCTGTTTACAAAGAATCTTACCCCTTTTATGCCATCCACTCCTGTAAGGGATCTGACTATGGCCGCACGAAAGAGAAGCTCATCTCCGGACTTTGTATCCTTGTACTGTTCGGAAAAGTTAATATTAGCGGTATCTCCGTCAAGTTCGTATGAAAGGATGGGCGTTTTGGCATTTATAACGCTTTTGCAGCCCTCCGGAGCGGTCTTTAGAAGTTCCATGACTTCCTTCATTTTTCCTTCGGGATCCGATGCCTCGAGTCTGAAGGCCACTTTTTTTAAGCTGTACCCTTCACTTGAAAGGAAATACAGGGCGTTTTGCCCTTCCGCAAGGGATACTTCTTCATCCTGCCCCGCTTTGCATCCGGCAAATGACAGCATCATAAGGCATACCGCAAAAAGGAGCATGTATTTTATTTTGTTTTTCTTCATCGCTACTCCTTATACTGAAGCGGTATACGCACGGAAAAGGTGGTTCCCTCTCCTGCCTTACTGTAGACCTTTATATCTCCTTTGTGCATCTGAACGACGCTTTTTGTTATGGCAAGCCCGAGGCCGGTGCCGCCGGCATCTCTTGACCTTGCCTTGTCGACCCTGTAAAAACGGTCGAATATCTTGTCAAGGTCGCTTTCGGGTATTCCGACTCCGTTATCTTCCACCTTTATGAAAAAGTCTTTATGATCGGCATTTAATGAAACATGCACATATCCTTTGTCGACATTGTATTTTACGGCATTTTCGACGAGATTGGACACTGCAAGCGAAAGCTTTGAAGGATCTATGCCGGCCGTGACATCTCTGAAGCTTTCCATGACCATATCCACATTTTGCTTTTTGGCGATGGGCGCGAGCCTGTGCAGGATATCCTTCAGCCAGTCGTTTATGGCGACTGTCTGAATATTCAGTTTTTCTGCGGAATTATCCATTTTTACGAGCTCTAGAAGGTCACTTATGATCTTGGCCTCTCTGTCGATCTCAGATGAGATGTCCTTCATGAAATCCTGATAAAGCTCTATGGGTGCATCGGGCATGGAAAGCAGTGAGTCTGCCAGAACACGCATTGATGTGATGGGCGTTTTAAGTTCGTGCGAGACATTTGACACAAACTGCGCACGGAGCTGATCCTGCTGGTTCATGTGATCGAGAAGTACGTTGAAGGCCGAAACGATCTCGGTCGTCTCCTTGCATCTTGGCTGATCCATCCCCGTCTGCAGGCCGCTTCCCACTTTTCTTATGGAGTCTCCCATCTGTTTAAACGGTCTTACGACCATGTTGCAGAGAAGAAGGATCGCCGCTATTGCAGTCACGATCATTATTATGTATACGCTTAGGATGACATTGTTTGTCTTTCCCATCAACGCTCCGATATCCGCGGCTGATGATGAGAATGCCAGAACGCCTATTATCTCGCCGGAATTGCTTCCGACAAGGGGCATGGCAAGAAGTATGTTTTCGTTGGTGTTATTCCATTCTATGTTCTTTTTCCCGTTCAGTGCCTGAAGGACTCTGGTATCAAGAAGATATTTTGAGGTATCGACGGATGCGGTGTCGAATTTGACAAGTCCGCTGCTGGAGATGACCAGTGCGCGCCCCGAATAGTCCTCCGCCATCTGTACGAGTGATTCCTCGACTCTTGGTGTCATTCCCGAATAAATGACCCCGGCTTCTACTATCTGGCCTGCAAGCTGAACGCATTGATTGGATATCTTTTCTTTACGGTTTTCTATCGCCGCCGATCTGAAAGAGTTTCTAATGACGAGACCTGCGACTGTTATAAATCCAAGTGTTAAGATGAGCAGAAGGACAAAGAGCCTTATGCGCATACTGTATAAACGCCCGGTTTTCTCCTTGTCCTTCTCCATTGTTGCTCCTTTGATATTTCATTAAACTGCGGGACTATGGTTTCAGATAATACCCTCTGCCCCATTTTGTCTGTACATACCTCGGTTCTCCGGGGTTGTCTTCGATCTTTTCACGAAGCCTTCTTATATGTACATCCACTGTTCTTACATCCCCGGGGAAATCGTAGCCCCAGACGATGCGAAGAAGATCTTCTCTGCTGTATACCTTGTCGGGATTATTTGCCAGAAGATCCAGAAGATCGTATTCCTTTGCGGTGAGATTGATCTCCCTGCCTGATGAGATGACTCTTTTGGCATCGGATTCGAGCACAAGATCTCCTATCTTTATGACCTTGCCGCCCTCCGCGCCGTTTTCCTTTTTGGGCTTTGATCTTCTCATTATGGCCTTAAGCCTTGCCTTTACCTCAAGAACATTAAAAGGCTTGGTGATATAATCATCGGCACCGTATTCAAGGCCGAGGATCTTGTCCATATCTTCACCCTTGGCCGTAAGCATGATCACGGGGACATCATCTATTTCTCTGATCTGCTGCAGAACTTCAAAGCCGTCGAGCTTTGGCAGCATGACGTCTAAGAGTATTGCATCGTAGCGTTCGTCTTTCGGAAGTTTCATAGCCTCTTTCACAAGTGCCATGGCCTCTTCACCATCGTATGCTGCATCGACGTTATCACCGTCATTTTCCAAATACAGCTTCAGTCCTTTGACAATATTCTTCTCATCATCCACAACCAGGATCTTGGACATTTTGATCCTCCTTTTCTAAACCGTTATATCTTCTTTTATTCTTTCAAATGCGGCATTCTTTATGCCGTTTACTTCCATTATCTGTTCGATGTTTTTAAAGCTCCCGTTTTTTTCGCGGTAGCTTATGATGGCATCGGCCTTTGACTGCCCAACGCCGTTTAAGGTCATGAGCTGCTCTTTTGTTGCCGTATTGATATTTACCTTTGTTTTTTCCGAAGTGCGCGCATAGGCTGTCTGAGCGTATTCTTCCTGCGCAACGTCTTCGCCCTCTTTCGGGATGTACAGCTTTTGCTCGTCACTAAGCACGCCCGCAAGATTTACCAGGTACGGCGCGGCATCATCCGTAACTCCGCCGGCCGCATCCACCGCCTCATATGCCCTGCTTCCTGCGGGGAGCTTGTATACACCGGGAAGAACAACAGCTCCGCAGACATGGACATATATGAACTCTTTTTCTCTTTCTGTTTCGGAAACTTCTTTTGCCGCGGACTCAATTGCGGTCTCTGTGAGCATATCTGATGAAATCGCCTTGATATCCTCTCCTGCCTCTTCAAATGTGAGTTCCTTCATCATTTCATGTCCGGTAGGGTCGTCGCAACCACAGAGAAAAACAGCTGCCGTAAGCAGCAATAATAACTTTTTCATTCTTCACCTTTCCGTTTTGTGAAGAAGAACACCTCTTCTTATTTTAGATAAAATGAAGAGAAAAAACAAGCGGTTTTTACATTTCTCACATAAATCACCATGAATAAAAGAGTCCGGGCTCATGCAAGCATGGCCCGAACTCTTTTATACATGGTGCTGAATAGTTAAGTATCATAAGCAAACTGTGAGTTATACAGATCCGTGTATACTCCACCGTAAGCCAAAAGCGCATCATGTGTACCTGCTTCTACTATCCTGCCATCATCCATTACAAGGATAAGGTCGCAGTTCTTTACGGTGGAAAGGCGGTGTGCAACGATGATGCTGGTCCTTCCGCGCATGAGCTTTGCGAAAGCATCCTGTATCTTCATTTCGGTTCTGGTATCTATCGAGCTTGTAGCCTCGTCCAGAATGAGCATGGGCGGCTTTGTGAGCATTACCCTTGCGATACATATGAGCTGTTTCTGACCCTGAGAAAGAATGCCTCCGTCTTCTCCTATTACGGTATCGTAGCCGTTTGGAAGCCTTTGGATAAAGCTGTCGGCATGCACCTCCATCGCGGCCTCGCGAACTTCTTCAAAGGTAGCATTCGGCTTTCCGTAAGCGATGTTTTCAAAAACTGTCGCATTCTTTAACCAGGTCTCCTGAAGCACCATGCCGAAGCATTCGCGAAGGGAATTTCTTACCATTTCCTGTACAGGCATCGCATCCACGGCAACCGTGCCCGAATCCACATCATAGAATCTCATGAGGAGATTTATAAGCGTGGTCTTTCCGCAGCCCGTAGGACCTACTATTGCCACCCTCTGCCCGGGGAACACCTTAAATGAGATGTTTTCCATGAACGGGAGCATGGGGATATAAGAGAAGTAAACGTGGCGGAATTCTATGTTTCCGTTTGCGGCATGGCCGAGTCTTAATGACCTGCTGTCATCGCTCTGCTCTTCTTCATCCATGAGTTCAAATACTCTTGATGCGCAGGCGAGGGCGTTTTGTATCTCTGTTACCACAGAGCTTATGTCATTAAAAGGCTTAGTGTACTGATTTGCATAGCTTAAGAATGCGGACAAAAGGCCGATCGTCATGGCCGAAGGCGAATTGATGGCTATGATACAGCCGACTATCGCAACGCCCGCATAAACGAGCCCGTTTACAAATCTTGTGGAAGGATTTGTGAGGGATGATGCAAATACCGCTTTCTGCGAGACATCTCTGAGCCTTACATTGACTTCCTGGAACTGGTCGACAACATAATCCTGGTGGTTGAAGGCCTGAACGATCTTCTGGTTACCGATCATGTCATCTATTATTGTAGTCATCTCTCCCCTGATGTCGGACTGAGCCTTGAACATCGTAAAGGTCTGCTTTGAGATGTATTTTGCAACGAAAAGCGAAAGAGGCGTAAGCACCACTACCACTATTGCTATCTGCCATGAAAGTATGAACATGATGACGATGGTCGCAACTATCATGACCGCGCTCGAAAACAGCTTTGAAAAGCCCAAAAGAAGTCCGTCGGAAAGCTGGTCGACATCGGCTATCATGCGGTTTAAAGTAGCGCCCGTTGCATTTGAATCCATGTACTGGATGGGGAGCTCCTGTATGTGTCCGAACAGATCTATCCTGAGCTTTTTGGTTACGGAATAAGTGATCTTGTTGTTTACAAGGCTCATGCCCATCTGCGAAACAGCATTGATGCCGATGAGAGCAAGGAATATGCCTGCAAGGGTCATTACAGCACCTGTGTCGACACCGGCGCCCGTCATCTTGTCTATGGCTTTTCCGCATACGATGGGTGCCGCAAGGGACATCCCGACCGATATGATGGCAAGGACCAGCGACAAAATGACCTGAAGCTTTTGAGGCTTAAGCAATGAGATAGATCTTCTTAAACTTTCCTTCTGCTTGGGATCGGAAAGGTTGTTCTTAAAATTCTTCTTTCCCATGTCAGGCCTCCTTTCCGAGCTGCGTAGCACAGATCTCTCTGTAAACATCGCAAGTCTTTAAAAGGTCGTCGTGGTTTCCGATGCCCGCAACCTTGCCTTCCTCAAATACTATGATCCTGTCGGCATGTCTTACCGAAGCGATCCTTTGAGCTATGATAAGGGTCGTGGCTCCCTGGGTCTTGTATTCAAGCGCCTCACGAAGCTTTGCGTCTGTCGCGTAATCAAGCGCCGAAGAACTGTCATCGAGTATGAGTATCTCGGGCTTTTTAAGAAGCGCTCTTGCAATGGTGAGCCTCTGCCTCTGACCGCCGGAGAAATTACGGCCGCCCTGCTCTACCAGAAAATCGAGCTTGCCGGGCTTCTTTTCGACAAAATCCCTTGCCTGAGCGACCTCAAGAGCCGCGAAGATCTCGTTGTCCGAAGCGGCTGCCATGCCCCATTTCATGTTGTCGCGTATGGTTCCTTTAAACAGGACCGCTTTCTGAGGAACGACTCCTATCTTGTTACGGAGCTGTCCGAATGAGTATTCTTTTACGTTTCTTCCGTCTACCAAAACGGTACCTTCGGTAGCATCATAGAATCTTGGTATGAGCTGACCGAATGTCGATTTTCCCGAACCCGTACTTCCGATAACGCCGATGGTCTCGCCGTGATATATCTTTATGCTTACATTTTCAAGAGAAGGCTTTGCAGCATTCTTGTACGTGAAGGAAACATCCTTGAATTCGATCTTGGGTGCGCCGGGAACGGTCGCAACCATGAACTGATGCTCCTGCTTTACGCTCGGAACTTCATCAAACACTTCCTGCAGGCGGTCTGCGCATGCAAGAGAACGTGTGATGATGATCACAAGATCCGCAAGCTTTACAAGCTCTATGATTATCTGTGAGAAGTAATTTACAAGCGCCACGACCGCTCCGGCCTTCATTGCGCCGCTGCCGACTTCGTTTCCGCCGATTATCAAAACACCGGCGATACCGATATTGATAACGATAAGGGAAAAAGGATTGATGGTGGCTGAAAGCGCGCCTACCTTCATGAGTGCCTTATAAAGCGTATTGGCCTTTTGTGTGAACTCCTCCTTTTCTTCCTTCTGTCTGCAGAAGGCTCTTACAACTCTTACCCCGACAAGGTTTTCCCTTGATGCGGTGGTAACGATATCAAGCTTACCCTGAACATCCTTGTACATCGGTATGGTCTTTTTCATGATGAAATAGATGGCTATACCGAGAAGCGGAACCAGAAGGAATGCGCAAAGACCCGCCTTGAAATCAACGACCATGGCGCAGATGATGGCACCCAAAACGATGAAGGGCGACCTTAAAAGGAGCCTTAAGGTCATGTTGATGCCTGTCTGAACCTGGTTGATATCTA
>CADAQV010000072.1 GCA_902790095.1 uncultured Lachnospiraceae bacterium
AAAATCCTCAAATGCCGCCTTGCCATGCCGCCGGATAATGTCAGAATATGAGGAGCCGCAATGAACACAAAGTCCCCATGTATAAAGCTTTCAAATGCAGTAAAAGAATTCCCGTCGGGAAGCGGAGTTGTAAGAGCTCTTGACGGCATAGACCTTGACATATATCCGGGCGAGTTTGTTGTGATAAACGGAGAGTCAGGCTGCGGAAAATCCACGCTTCTTAACATGATCGGCTGCATGGATTCGCTGACGGAAGGCAGGATAGAGATATTCGGGAAAGATATGACGGATATCACCGAAAAAGAGCGGACCGCATTCCGCCGCCGGGATGTTGGCTTTATATTTCAGCAGTATCATCTGATGCAGGAGCTTTCGGCATACGAAAACGTGGAATTCATAGCAGAGCTTGCAAAGGACCCGCTTGCGGCAGAAGAGGTGCTTGGCATGGTAGGCCTTTCGGAAGTGGAAGAGCACAGGCCGGGACAGCTTTCAGGCGGGCAGCAGCAAAGAGTAGCCATAGCAAGGGCAATAGTCAAACGTCCGCGCATCATTCTGGCAGATGAACCCACGGCCGCACTTGATGAAGCCTCCGCGCGCGATGTGCTTCGCATTTTTGAACGCCTGATGCAAAAGAATAAAGAAGTGCAGGATGATGAGAAGAAAACAACTATGATACTTGTTACTCATAACCGCGAGATAGCAAGGATGGCAAACAGGGTTCTGGTGCTTAAAAAAGGCCGCGTGGCAAATGACGCGGTAAATGAAGCTCCCTGCAGCGCCGATATGCTGGAATGGTGATGATGAAAAAAACACAAAGAGAATTATGTATCAGGTATATGCGAAGACAAAAAGCAGCATGCCTTTCAATATTCGTCGTCGCCATGCTTGCCGTTATGGCATATCTTGGGATCGGCTATACCGCGCAGGCCATGAAAAACAATATCTCGCGCTTTTGGGATGAGACCTCCTTCAGAGATATCGAAATATCTGCATCAGGTCTTTTGTCAATGGATGACATGGAAACCATCATGCGCACAGAAGGCGTTCTGGCGGCAGAACCCGTCTGGTATACGACTGCGGGAGCAACATCGCAAAATGCTGCAGCTTTTGATATCATATCTCTTTCCGAAAACATCAATACGGTGATAATTGAAGAAGGACGCATGCCGAATTCGGCGGAAGAATGTCTTTTGGAACGGCCTGTTCTCGAAGAACTTGGCTTAAAAATAGGGGATCGTTTTGAACTTACGGGTACTGAATATCTGTCTCAAAGAAGCTTTGTGGTATGCGGCATAGCCATACATGCGGACCATGCAGTCCTGCCCGTACATGTGCCCGGAAACAGGTATATGATGGTGAAAAAGGAGGCCTTTGACCCCTGTCTTGACGGACGATGTATGAGAGCCGTGCTCAAAATAAAGGGTTGTGACGGCCTGTCAAGGTTTTCGGACGAATATAAGGAAAAATCGCAGCAGGTCCTGTCACGCCTTAACCTTCTTGCCGCACAGAAGATCGGCCGGCAGATATCGGGCGATGAAGTGTTTTCGCTTGAAGAGATATTGAAAAAGGCAATGTCCGGAGAAGCTACGGCCGAGCCATGGATGGTATATGATGTATGGAGCTCGATGTATTGCTATGCAATACGGATCACGATAGATAATGTCACAGATATAGGCAGGACATTTGCGCTTATGTTTGCCGTAGTCGGTGCTTTGGTCGTTTTCTCCTCGACCCACCGCATGGTAGAAGAGGACAGGCATCAGATAGGCATGGCGAAGTCACTCGGCCTGACAGGCGGCGAGACAGCCATGAGATATTTTGCGGCCGGTATTATTCCCGCAGTAGCCGGCATGGCAGTGGGCACTGCCGCGGGTTTTGGAATACTGCAGATGGTGCTGCTTTCCATCTATGGCAGATTCTATGTATACGGCATGGGAAGCCCCGCATTTTTACCCGGCCTTACGCTTACTGTTTTTGCTTCAGGTCTCTTTATCGCAGCAGCTGCAGTGTTTATCGCCTGCGCAGGCAATTTAAGAAAACCGGCACTTTTGCTTTTAAATGACGCGGCAGATAGCATAAAGGCGCCCGGGCACATAAAAAGATCCAAAAAGAAGGTGCGAAAACATGCGCGCAGTAAATACATATATTACCTTAAAATGGTCATCAGACAGATCCGCAGGGAGAAGTCACGCGTAATGATGACATCAGTCTCCATTGCAGGCTGCATGATTCTTTTGGTGACGGGCTTTTCGATAAGATCTGCGATATCAAGGTCCATCGAAGGCCAGTTTGAGCAGATCGAAAAATACGATCTAAAGGTCCGCTATGATTCAAATGATGCCGCAAATGAAGGCTCAAAAAAACAGGCAGTGCTCGATATCCTCAAAAGTAACGGCCTTACAGAGGGCGCAGACCAAAACGGTTATATAGAGGCGATGGAAAAAGAATGTCTTTACTATGCCGAAGGAAGAGTAAACGGCGGCAGGCTTTTGTGCACGGATCCTCAAAAGACAGACTCATTTTTCATGGCTAAGGACATAGACAGGGGTAAAAGCTTCGGCAACCTTGATGCGAACGACATGTACATCCCGCTTCGCGCCTCCGAGACCGCAGGGCTTTACCCCGGCGACAGCATGTATATGCTTGATGAAAGCATGAGGCTGAAGGTAGTAAAAGTTGCAGGGGTATTTGACAACTATGTCGGCGGACAGATGCTTTTATCCTTTGACTCATACGAAGATATATATCGCGAAAAATGCATTCCAAACTGCTTTTTGATAAAATGCGAAGCGGGAAAGCAGGGCGATCTTACGGAAAAGCTCGCATCCCTTTCCGTGACCGTCACAAGTACACAGGAAAAGGAAAAAGAATATCTTGGCTACACGACGGCCTTAAATGCCGTTGCGGCAATTCTTGCCGCAATAGCAGCGCTGATGGCGGGGGGCGTTCTTATTAACCTTATTTATCTGCAGTATTACCGCAGAAAAAACAGCCTTGTCGTGATGCGTATAAACGGCTTTACGCCGGTGGAGACAGCCTCTTACATTCTCACGGAATCCGTGTTTACACATATCATCGGCATCACCGTTGGCATTATAGGCGGCACATTGCTTTCGGGAAGCATACTCCGCCTCATAGAAGGCAGGCAGTTTCACATCATCCGTACGCCGCAGACAGACGCATGGATGATAGCGGCACTGATCCTTTTGTTATTCTCAGGCATCATACATGCCATCATCGTAAGAGCTGTCATAAAGCTCAGACCGACAGAGGATGTTATGGTGAGGTGATAAATAAATGCCTTGAATCCTGATGCAAAAAGTGTATAATGAAGCAAGGAGAGAAAGAGAGGGGGAGGGGTAACGTGCGAATGCAGCAATATCTGAAACTGGAGATCCAAAACGAGATACTCCGCACACAAAACTTTGTAAAGATCTGTGAAACAGCCGCTCTAAAGGATGATAACCAGATCGACGAAGCAGAAAAGAAACTTATCAAAAAGATCGACAAGGCTACATCAAAATACATAAAAGATCTTAAAAAGGCACTTGGAATAGAGTAAACCCAAATGAATAAATCTTCACAGCCCCGGCCGAACCTTGCGGCCGGGGCTTTTTGAGTCCGTTTTATCGCCCTCATTTTAAAAGAATAATATAAAAAAACTCTAAAAACTGCATTTTTCGTAAACTCACGCCTTGAAGTTTTTATCAAAAAAAAGTATAATATATAAGCCAAAATAGGGGAAGTATACCCTCCGCAAATATATAAACCAAAGAGGAGTCAAAATGCTCACAGCAAAAGAAGCAATAACCCGCCTCAAAGAAGGCAACGAAAAATATATAGCCGCAGACACCTTCTGCGCAGATGTCTCATCGCTCACGCTCGAACATTTCGCAAAGAACGGCCAAAATCCGTATGCCATCATCATCTGCTGTTCGGATTCCCGCGTCATCCCCGAAAGAATATTCCATGCCGCAATAGGCGATCTGTTCACCATCCGCGTTGCCGGCAACGTGATAGATGACCATCAGCTCGGCAGCATAGAATATGCCGCCGGCCACCTCGGCACCAAGCTCATCCTCGTGCTCGGCCACACAGGCTGCGGCGCCGTTCACGCCGCCATCCACCACGACCCAAGCGGCTTTATCAAGTTTATAACCGACGAGATCAAGACTGCCATCGGCGACGAGACAGATGACCTTCGCGCATCCATCCTAAACGTAAAACACAGCATAGACATGATAGAATCCAGCCTCGAGATCCAAAAGGACGAAGAGGCCGGCCTGATGGTCGCAGGCGCGATATATGATATCGAGACGGGGATGGTGACGTTTTTAGAGTAGGGCTTTACAGCCGGTTACATAAGAGCAATGACAACAAGCGTTACCCACTTATATTTTTCGGTGAAGGGGAAAAATAGCGACTCACCGAAAAATATAAAAGAATATTAATTCTATTACCGTATGTAATTCCATACGGTTAGAAATTAGCCTTCAAGTTTGGTTATGACGCCAACACGATAGTAATATCGAATCACTTTGTTTTAAATAAAAAAAATAGGAGGAAAGATAAAATGACAGTAATGAATGAATTAGATTCCACTTGTGGTATTTCTGATGAGGAACTGACACAAAGGTTTAAGGAGTCCATAAGAATAGATGACGAGATTAGAAAAATAAAAGGCCTACCTGTAGCAAGGTATGATGACGAGAAGAAAAAAGCATATCTTGAATACCCTGACGGGAGGCGAGAATATGTCGGATAATATAAAGCTCCCGGAAGTGATGGTATTTGCAGGTCCTAATGGAAGTGGAAAGTCAACAATTACACGTATGGCGTCTATTGTTGGTGAGTATATAAATGCAGATGACATCAAGAAAACTACTCTTTGTACAGATATTGAAGCCGCTGTAAAAGCAGAAGAACTTCGAGAAAAAATGATAATAGAGAAGAAGAATTTTACATTTGAGACGGTTTTATCTACAGACAGAAATTTAAATCTTCTAAAGAAGGCTAAAGAGAATGGATATTTCATCAGAGGTATTTATGTTCTGACCATAGATCCGGGTGTTAATGTTGCGAGAGTAAATGTCAGAGAAGCTCTTGGCGGGCACGGGGTACCTGAAGAAAAGATCCGTTCCCGTTATACTAAGGCTATTGCCTTGATACCACAGCTTGTTGAAGTTTGCGATATCTTGCATGTGTACGATAATACCAAAGAACCCTTTAGGATATTCAAGAAAAGAAAGGATATCTATTATCATTGGTCAAACAAGTATTGGGATTATGAAAAAATATCTTCTCTTACAGGTATCTATGAGTATGAAAACTAAATAGCGATCTATTAAGTAGCAACAGAAGCAGGGAGGAACAACCGCCCGTGTCGTTCTTATAAATAAAAAAGGAGGAATAAAACATGTATTGTTCAAAATGTGGAAAACAATTGGCAGATGGAGCGAGGTTCTGCGATGGCTGCGGAACACCTATTGGCAATTATGCTAGGAGTGGCGCCAAAAAAGGTTCGAACATTTTTGGTGCAATAGCTGCACTGATCATTGCGGTAAGCGTTTTTCTTCCATATGTCTCAATGACGCTTTGGGGAACAAAGATCAATGTAACCCTGTTTAAAGGCGGAAAAGGAGACGGTGTAATATTCCTTATTCTTGCTATAATAGCTTTGTTATTTGCTTTGTGCAGAGCAAATCTTGGCGTAGTTCTTTTTGGAATCATATGTTCCGGCCTTGCTATATTTGAAGGGATGAATCTTTCAAGAAGCCTTGGATTGGGTTACACTTCATCGCTTGTTACCAGAGATATAGGCTACTATCTCTTATACTTTGGTTCATTTGCATTACTTGTCGCCGGAATAGTTGACAACGTGAGAAAGGGCAAAGAAAAGAAGTTTTCTGATCAATCATATAATTCTCCCGGTGGAAGATGGCTCTGTAAATGCGGCACATCAAATTCACCTTACGATAAGAAATGCATTGCCTGCGGAACAGAAAGACCGGAAAACTCCTATGAGAACAACTTAACGCCCACAAACAAATATACATTTGGAACCAAGGAAATAGTAATAGCAATAGTCGTTTCGGTTGTAGCAGTCGTAGCTGTTATTGCAGGTATTGCATTACTTGGGGACTCCAAGTCTTCCAATAAGGAATCGGCGGCAACTAAATATGAGGTTACGTCAGGTGATAAGGCAGTAATATCGGAAGTAAGATATGCAATACTTACGTGTCTTTCAGATGAACATGTATATGCCTATGTTGGTACCAAAACAGACTTCATCATTCATTCAACCGGCGAAATGGAATGCAAAGAAGAAGTGTTGTTGAAAGCAGTAAAGAAAATAGTCGGCGATAAAGTGAAATTTTCGCCATCATACAAATTAAGCGGAGTAGGTGATGTCGTATTCCATATAGAGTATGATTCCACCAATTGGACATGGAAAGTTACACAAAATGATTAATCAAATAACAAACCCAAATCAAAAAAGAGCAATATCCCGCAAAGTCCTCGAAGCCTTACACGACTGGTTTGAGGTAATGGAAATCGGAAGATGTTGATGTGCCGCTGATGCACGAAAAGCGAACAGGGCATGTGAGCCTGATGACTAAAGAAGACTGGGAAATCTTAAAAAAAAGATGAGCATTAAACTTAAACCGATATCACCGGAAGATATCGAAACAGTCTGGAAGATGCAGGTAGAAGCATTTTCCGGCCTTTTGGAAAAATATCACGATTACGATCTAAGCCCTGCCGCAGAAGGCATGGACAGAGTCCTGGCAAGATGTGAACATACTCGGCCATAAATGGCCGAGCTTCCTGCTTCAACGCTGCAGCTTACCAAAACGGAGCATACTCCGCACGGCAGAGGCTGTGGGCTCCACAGGCGTTATAGGTTCGGGCGGTTCCCGCCCTACCATATTCCGGTATATCAGGTCGATACACCGGATAGATACAGTCTTATGCCTTCCTCTCTGATGTTGATTGCGGCATTGGTATCACGGTCATGCTCAGA
>CADAQV010000073.1:0-3232 GCA_902790095.1 uncultured Lachnospiraceae bacterium
CTTTCACACAACACCTTAAGAGGTGCTGCGGGCGGCGGCGTTCTTTCGGCAGAAATGCTTACCGCAAAGGGTTATATCACAAAGAAATAATTAATATGTCCGGCAGCCTAAAAAGGCTGCCGGCTTTTTTTGCCGCTTTAAGAAAAAAAGGGTGTAAAAAATCATAAGTTTGTGGTAGAATATAAACTGCATTTTTGTGTGCAGTTTAGCTAATAAATATATGCGGGGGTTTAGATATTGGGAATAATTCAAGCAACGGTTGATTTGACCGCAGAGGAGCTCAGAAAGGTATTCGGTCCTTTTGATGCTTACGCAAAAAAAATCGAGAATGCCTATCAGGTATCTCTTATAACCAGAGAAGAGAGCCTTAGGATAATCGGACCGGAGCCAAATGTTTCGCCTGCAAAACAGGTGGTCGTCACGCTTTTAGAGCTTGTAAGAAGAGGAAATGAGCTTACAGAGCAGCAGGTAGACTACTGCCTTGCAATGTCCTTTAAGGAAAAAGCGAATGTCGTATTAAATCTTGATGACGATGTCATAACAAGGACTTCTACGGGAAAGCCTGTAAAGGCAAAGACGGCAGGACAGGCAGGTTACATAAAAGCCATCAAAAAGAACATGATCGTATTCGGCGTCGGCCCTGCGGGAACGGGAAAGACATTTCTTGCAATGGCCATGGCGGTGCAGGCATTTAAAGAAAATGCGGTAAGCCGTATAATCCTGACAAGACCTGCCATAGAAGCGGGTGAAAAGCTCGGATTTCTTCCGGGCGATCTTCAAAGCAAGGTGGATCCATATCTCAGGCCGCTTTACGATGCGCTTTATCTTTTGATGGGAGCCGAAGGCTTTGCCCACAATATGGAAAAAGGAACCATAGAGGTAGCGCCTCTTGCCTATATGAGAGGCCGTACTCTTGACAATTCCTTTATAATACTCGATGAGGCTCAAAATACCACTCCCGCGCAGATGAAGATGTTCCTTACGCGTATTGGTTTCGGTTCAAAGGTCATAGTGACCGGTGACCTAACTCAAAAGGATCTTCCATCAGGCGAGATATCGGGCCTTGAATCATCCCTAAGGATACTTAAAGACGTGGATGATATAGCGATCTGCCGTCTTACGAACCAGGACGTTGTAAGGCACCCCTTGGTACAAAAAATAGTTGAAGCATATGAGGCCTATGAAAACAGAGCATCGGCCGAAAATAAGAGAAAGAATCAAAAAAATGACGATAAACATTGAAGAAGAAGTAGAAATAAAACTTGATTTTGATCATGCAGAGCTCATAAATACTGTTGCAAAAGCTGCGGCGGAGCATGAGGAATGTCCTTACGATTTTTGCGTAAATGTCGTGCTTACGGACAACGATTCCATTCATGAGATAAATAAGGAATACCGGAATGTGGATGCCGCAACGGATGTTCTTTCATTCCCCATGGCGGAATATCCTGCGCCCGGAGATTTTTCCCATATCGAGGACGATCCCGATAATTTTGATCCGGACACGGGTGAGATGCTTCTTGGCGATATCATGATATCCATGGACAAGGTCTATGAGCAGGCCGAAAAATACGGGCATTCCGTAAAAAGGGAGCTGGCCTTTTTGGTCGCTCCATGCTTCACCTGATGGGTTTTGACCATATGGAAGATGAAGAAAGAAAGATCATGGAAGAAAAACAGGAAAGCATTCTGTCTATGCTTAAGATAGAACGCTAAGGAGATCGTATGAGTTCAGACAATGGTAAAAACCAGGTGATAGTTCAGGGGTCGATACTTGCCGTGGCATCTTTGATAGTGAGATTTATCGGCCTTATCTACCGCATACCTATGACAAGGATAATCGGAGATACGGGCATAGGTTATTATTCCACGGCATATCAGGTCTATAATGTTGTACTGCTTTTGTCATCTTACAGCATGCCCCAGGCTCTTTCAAAGCTGATGGCTGGAAAGCTTGCAAAGCGTCAGTACAGAAATACCAACAGATATTTTCTTTGTACGCTTTCTGTATCGGTTTTTGCAGGCGCTGTCTTTTCAAGTCTGATGTATTTTGGGTCGGGCTTCATAGCAGGAACTCTTTTAAATGCGGATATGGCAGAGTATTCCCTTAAAGTACTTGCTCCTACTGTATTTATCATGAGTATCTTAGGCGTGTTCAGAGGCTTTTTTCAGGGCTTTGAGACCATGGTTCCCACTGCGATGTCACAGGTCATTGAGCAGATCATAAATGCCATCGTCAGCATTATAGGTGCTGCTGTTTTGTTTGCTCAGGGCCACAGAATAGACCTTGTAAAAGGAACGGAAAATTATTCGGCGGCCCTTGGTGCGCAGGGTGGGACCCTGGGTACCTTATGGGGGGCGATCGCGGCCCTTGTATTCATTTTGTTCGTTTTTGCGATCTTTTACGGGGATTTCCGAAAAAAGATGAAGAAAGAACCTGCAAAAAGGGTCTATCCGTACGGCAGAGTTTATAAAGAGATCTACGGAATGGTGATTCCCATCATCATGAGCACGGTTATATTCCATGTTTTAAATATCATTGATAACGGTGTATACAACTTCTTTATGAGAATGACGAGCATTGATGAAAAGACATATATGGCCATATGGGGCGTTTATTCGGGCAAATTTCAGCTTCTTATAAACCTTCCCATATCTCTTGCAACGGCAATGGCAAGTTCCATAATCCCGCAGCTTTCAAGGGCGGTGGAGAAAAGGGACAAGGTCGATATACACAAGAAGATCGATTCTTCGCTTAGATTTACAACTCTTATAACCATACCGTGCATGGTAGGGCTTGCTGCTCTTGGCGATGATATAGTGGAGCTTCTGTTCGGAAAAACGGCGACAGCAGCAGATGCCGGAACGATGCTTATAACAGGCGGTCTTTCCGTATTGTTCTTTGCATATGCGACCATCAGCAACGGTATACTGCACGGGCTTGGAAAGATGTATTCGACCGTTATAAATGCGCTTATAGCGCTCGGTGTGCATCTGGTCGTTTTGTTTGCCATGCTCTGGCTGTTTGATTTCGGAATTTACAGCGTGGTGATAGCATATACGGTCTTTGGAATGGCGGTGTTCTTCCTGAACAATTATCGTATATATTCTTGCACGGGATATGCAGGCACTCCGGGAAAGACCTATATAAGGCCTTTTCTTGCATCCGTCGTCATGGGAATAGTAGTTTTCGGCCTGAATCTCATCTTAAAGAAGAGTTTTGTTTATATAC
>CADAQV010000073.1:3246-14304 GCA_902790095.1 uncultured Lachnospiraceae bacterium
GACGGCCGGTATATTCATATACTTTGTGGTTGCCATTGCGCTTAAGACGGCGGATGAGGCAGATCTTCTTGAAATGCCCATGGGCGGACGAATGGTAAAATATGCCAAAAAGCTGAGATTATTATAGGAAATCATATGAATGCGGATGTTTTGGTGATAGGCGGCGGCGCTTCGGGAATGACAGCAGCAATAAAAGCGGCTGAAACAGGTGCAGACGTTGCAATAATCGAAAAAAAAGAGCAGATGGGCAAAAAGCTTTTGACCACGGGAAACGGCAGATGCAATCTTTTAAACTCTGACAGGTCGCCCAAGCATTTTCACAGCAGTGACCCCAAAAAAGCATGCGAAATGCTTGATGCTTTGTCAAATAAAGATATACTTGATCATTTTGCCGTCCTTGGCGTACTTTGCAGGGAAACGGAAGGTTATTATTATCCGTATTCAAATCAGGCGCTTACCGTAAATCAGGCTTTTAATAAAAAGATCAAAGAGCTTGGAATCAATGTCCTTACAGGATGCGAAGCTATAAAAATAGAAAAAAAAGCTAAAGGCTTTAAGGTCATCTGTGCGGACAGGGTAATTGACTCCAAAACCGTCATTATTTCCGCAGGCAGCCCGGCAGGTCTTAATATAAAAGAAAAATACACAGGGCTGGGTCTGCTTGACGGACTGAATATAAAAACTATGGCTTTTTCGCCGGCCCTTACAGCTCTTTTGTCAGGTGACAAGTGCACTCAGTACTGGAGCGGTGTAAGGTGCGAGGCATTGATAAGTATAGCAGACAGGGGAGAGGTCTTAAGAAGCGAAAAGGGAGAACTGATGCTTGCACCTGACGGCATAAGCGGCATAGCGGCATATCAGCTGAGTCATTACGTAAAAGACGGATGCTGCTGCTTGATCGATTTTGCTTTTGACAGGGATGAAAAGGAACTTTTTGCTTTCTTTAGGTCCCAATCTTCAAGAACTCTGCAGGATATTTTGGAGGGAATGTTTGCCTTAAAGCTGGCTAAAACGCTCTGCATGGAAGTTTGTTTCAGAAATGCTGTATTTAAGGGCATAAAGCCTTATGAGGCAAGACTTGATACAGATGAAAAGATCAAAGCAGCTATAAGTACCGTAAAAGAGTTTAAAGTAAATATAACAGGTCTTAGAGGGCTTGGCGAGAGCCAGGTGGCAAAAGGCGGTATATTGCTTGATGAAACAGATGAGAACTGCATGATAAAAAAATGTCCGGGGCTTTTTGCCTGCGGAGAGATCCTTGATTTTGCGGGGGACTGCGGCGGGTACAATCTTATGTGGGCATGGACCACGGGAATAAAGGCAGGCACGGCAGCAGGAAGGTATGCTTTATGATAGTTTTGCATCAGGTAAAGCTTGGCATAAAAGAAAATAAGTCGGGTCTTAAAAAGAAATGCGCATCACTTCTTGGCGTTAAGCCTGAAAGGATCGTTTCTTTTAGGATATTGAGGGAATCCCTCGATGCACGAAAGAAGCCGGATATTTATTTCAGCTATGAAGTGGGAATTTCGCTAGACGGACTATATGAGATCAATGATGAGGAAAGATTTCTTAAAAAACTGAAAAAGACCGATGCTTCGGCAGAGGATATCTCTGATTTTGAATTTCCATATCAGGCTCCCGAATCTTTTGATAGACCTGTGATCGTGGGATTCGGACCGGCCGGGCTTTTCTGCGCTTATCTGCTCGCCGCATCCGGTTTTAAGCCCATAGTGCTTGAAAGAGGAAAGGCAATCGAGGACAGGCAAAAGGACGTGCTTGCTTTCTGGAAAACAGGCATTTTAAATACAGAGTCAAATGTGCAGTTTGGCGAAGGCGGCGCCGGTACCTTTTCCGACGGAAAGCTTAATACCGCCGTAAAAGGATCAAAAAACCTTCAGCGCTTTGTGCTTGATACTTTCGTAAAGTTCGGCGCACCGGAAGATATTGCATACAGCTATAAGCCCCATATAGGCACCGACAAGCTGTCTGAGATCATCCCGAAGATGAGAGAATATATCACCGAAAAAGGCGGCGAGGTAAGATTTGAAAACAGAGTGGACGGCCTTATAACAGAGGGCGGCCGTATAAAGGGCGTTATAGTAAAAAAAGGCGATTTTGCGGAAGAGATATTGTCTTGTAATGTCTGCCTTGCTATAGGACATTCAGCAAGGGATACCTTCCGTATGCTTTGTGGAAGCGGAATAGAAATGTCGTTTAAACCCTTTGCTGTGGGTGTAAGGTGCGAACATGACCAGAATTTTATAGACAGATCGCAGTACGGAGCCGATAACTTAAATGAACTTGGTGCCGCACCGTATAAACTTACCGCAAAAACCCGGGGCGGCAGGGGTGTGTATACATTCTGCATGTGTCCGGGCGGGTATATCGTAGACGCGTCAAGCGAAGAAAACAGGCTTTGCGTAAACGGTATGAGCTATAGAGACAGGGCAAGCGGAAAGGCAAACAGCGCCGTAGTGGTTGCAGTCGGCGAGGAAGATATAGAAGGTGAAGATCCTCTAAAGGGACTCTTCTGGCAGGAGAGACTTGAAGAAGCCGCCTACAAAGTTTCAAACGGCATTATTCCCGTACAAAGGCTTGATGATTTCAAGACAGGCAATATCTCTTGCAAAGAAGGTATCGCTCCAAGAATCATGGGCAGATGGACATGCGAAGATATCGGAAGCTTTCTTCCGGCCTTCGTAAAAAAGGGAATCGAAGACGGATTTACGGAGTTTGGGAAAAAAATAAAGGGCTTTGATGCGCCGGATACTCTTTTGATAGGCTTTGAGGGCAGAACTTCTTCACCTGTAAGAATATCAAGAACAGATGAGTTTAATGCAATAGGCATTGAAGGCTTGTACCCTTGCGGTGAGGGAGCCGGTTATGCCGGAGGCATAACATCCGCAGCGGTGGACGGATGCAAAGTTGCGATGCAGATCGCAAAAAGTATTCTATCAAATTCAAAAGGGAATTAAAGAACAATGAATGTAACGGTTCTGCCTCATAGAAGCGGCAGTGAGATCTATGAACTGAATGAAGAGCAGCTGTTGTTTGCTTTTAATGAAAGCAACAGTGATACGGACGATCAGGGAATGATCCCTTTTGACAGGGTAAGTTACAGCGTCTACAACATAAAAAAAAGGACCATGGAAAGCATATTGCCGGATCTGTCTAAATTCAAAGCGGCAGATATAGAATATGCCGGATATGGCAGCCATTTTTACTTTTTCCATCTTGAATATCCAAGCTTCCCTTTGGCTACATTTATCCTTTTCGAATACGATACAAAAACTTCCGTCTGCAGGGAAGTATATCGTTTTGATGACAATATTAAGCTGTATGAAAACGAGAAGGATATCAAAATATTCGTTCTGAATGACCAGTATATCACGATCCAGATCCGGCAGGAAAAGTCCAAAAGCAGATTCGGAAGGTTTGCTGCATTTTTATATGACACAAAGAATAAGATATTATATGATATTGTGGATGAAAGATTCCAGAATCAGGGCATATCACAGTTCATAAGGATAGCAAACAATGTATGTGCCATAAGATTCGGTCACAATCAGCTTTTGGCGGATAAGCTGGTGCCGATGAAGGAAAGCGAGTGCGTGAATGAAAGCATCTGCCTTGTTTCGATATCGCAGCTCATAGCCGATATCCTTCTGCGCATAAGCATAGTCTCATCGGAGCTTATAGACGAAGTCTTTATCAGTCAGACTTTTTCTGATATAGCCAAAATGGGAAAATACATCACATACAGCAGAATAAACAGGGTCGACGGACATCAGGAGATATACTTTTATCAGTATGTCAAAAAACAGATGTCAATGGTCATAAACAACAATGTATACTCTCCGAAAAACATTTTTCCCTGTGTTATTTCGGGAGAACCGCTGCTTGTAAGAAGGTATGACAGATCCTATGAATTTTACCGCATAGAAAATGAAAATGTCGTTTGCCGTATCCCCGCAAATGAAAGAATAGTATTTCTTGGCGGAGATCATATGGTCATAAACAAAAAGAAGAAAAGATTGTTTTCGGAAGGAAAGGAGTATTCTTTTGAGATACTTCAGTTCCCGGAAATGAAGAGAGTTTATCATGAGATTTCAAGAGCTGTGAAGGTCATTCCAAGCGGCAAGGAAGAGCTTTTGATATTTGTGGATGAGAAGAGGTTAAAAGATAATGGATGAGAAGGATATAAAGAGAATAAACGAACTGTATCATAAACAAAAAGAAGGCACCCTGACTCATGAGGAAAAAGAGGAACAGGCAGCTTTAAGAAAAGCATATATAGATTCCGTAAAAAGGAATCTTACCGTGCAGCTTGAATCGATCAGTATCAAAAATCCCGACGGAAGCATTACAAAAGTGAAGAAGAAGGAAGTATAAGGACAGATTATGCCTGATAAAAAAACGCTTCGAAAGCTGTCTCTTGAAAAAAGAAGAAATACCGACGGTGAAATCTTAAAAGAGCTTTCAAAAGACATCTGCGCTCATATACTAAACAGCGATCGGTATAAAAATTATTCGTTGATCTACGGCTATATGGCCGTGCGGGGTGAGGCTGACATTTCACCTGTCTTAAAAAAAGCCTTATCGGATGGTAAAAGGGTCGCCTTGCCAAAATGCATGGATAAGTGCGGAAAAATGTCTTTTTTTGAAATAAAAAGCTTTGACGATCTTACAAAAGGACCCTTTGGCATATCAGAGCCAAAGCCTTCTCATTTGCTTGAAGAAGATGAGGACTCTTTGATGCTTGTACCGGGCGTTGCTTTTGACATAAAAAGCGGCAGGAGAATAGGCTACGGAGCAGGGTATTACGACAGATATTTAAAGGATCATCATCCGTGCGTAAAGATGGGAGTATCATATGAGCTGACCGTATTTGATATCCAGGATACTGACATAAATGATATAAGCATGGATATGATAGTTACCGAAAAGATGATATACGACTGCAAGAATAGTAATTGAAAGGTGAACCGGAATTGTTTAACGAAATAGATCTTGACAAATATGAATCATTAAAAGAGGCTCCCGAAAACGAACCCGAAAGACAGTATTATTATATGGCCAAATGCAGGGAGCTTATTGGCTTAATAGAAAAGAAAAAGGGCAGAAAGCTTACTGTATACAATCTTGTCGTGGGCTGCCAGATGAATGCCAAGGATTCGGAGAAGATCCAGGGGATACTTACTCAGATCGGTTTTGAAAAGACGGACGCGGAAGAGACGGCCGATATGGTCATATACAATACCTGCACGGTGCGCGAAAATGCGAACCTTAAGGTTTACGGAAGGCTTGGATATTTAAACAGCCTCAAGAGAGAACGGCCGGATATGCTTATAGCCATGTGCGGCTGCATGATGCAGGAAAAGCATGTTGTGGATACCATAAAGGAAAAGTACCGTTTTGTGGACATCGTTTTCGGTACCTACAACATCTATAAGACCGCAGAGCTTTTATATCTTCGTCTTACCGGCGGCAATATGGTCATTGATATCTGGAATGAGAACAAGGGCATTGTCGAAGAACTTCCCGCAGTGCGCGAATATCCGTTTAAATCCGGCGTGAACATAATGTACGGCTGCAATAATTTCTGTACATACTGCATCGTCCCCTATGTCAGGGGAAGAGAAAAATCAAGAACTTCCGCAGATATCATCGACGAGATAAAAAAGCTTGTAAAGGACGGCGTCAGGGAGGTAATGCTTTTAGGGCAGAATGTCAATTCCTACGGCAAGGGTCTTGAAGAGGATATCACATTTGCAAAGCTTTTATACATGGTCAATGATATAGAGGGTCTTGAAAGGATCAGGTTCATGACTTCGCATCCTAAGGATCTCTCCGATGATCTTATATATGCCATAAGGGACTGCAAAAAGGTCTGCAGACATTTCCATCTTCCGCTGCAATCGGGAAGCGATACCGTTTTAAAAAGAATGAACAGGCATTACGATCAGGAAAGATATTTGGGCCTTGTAAAAAAACTCCGTGATACGATTCCGGATATCGCAATAACGACAGATATCATCGTAGGTTTTCCCGGAGAGACGGATGAGGATTTTGAAGAGACGATGAAGGTGGTAGAGGAAGCACGGTTTGACGGCGCCTTCACATTTATCTATTCAAAAAGGACCGGAACTCCTGCAGCCTCCTATCCCGATCAGGTGAGCGCGGACATAGTAAAAAAGAGATTTGACCGTCTTTTGTCCAGGGTTCAGGCGATCGCATCGGAAAGAATATCAGCACATCAGAGCAAGGTCATGGAAGCCATGGTAGAAGGCATGGACGATCACCTTGAAGGATATGTTACGGGAAGGCTTTCAAACAATGTTATGGTACATTTCCCGGGAGACGGATCCCTTATCGGAAAGATAGTTCCGGTAATGCTTAAAGAATCAAAAGGCTTTTATTATATTGGAGAGATGGTATGAAAGAGCAGTTGTCACCGATGATGCAGCAGTATCTCAAGACAAAAGAAGAATACCCCGACTGCATCCTGTTTTACAGACTCGGTGATTTTTACGAAATGTTTTTTGAAGATGCCAAGCTCGTTTCAAAAGAGCTTGAGCTGACGCTTACCGGCAAGGAATGCGGGCTTAAAGAAAGGGCGCCCATGTGCGGAGTCCCTTTTCATGCCGCAGACACATATGTGGACAGACTTGTAAAAAACGGACATAAGGTAGCCATTGCGGAGCAGATGGAAGATCCCAAGCTTGCAAAGGGTCTTGTAAAAAGGGAGGTCATAAGGATAACCACCCCCGGAACGGTGCTTACAGGACAGTCTGTCTCGGAAGAGAGCAACAACTATATAATGTGCATCTTTTATGCCGGAGGCGGTTACGGACTGTCAATTTGCGATGTCACAACGGGAGAATTCTATTTAAGCGAAGTAAAGAGCAACGCGGAGCTTGTGGACGAGATATATAAATTTCATCCGTCTGGGCTTTCTTGTGTCATATTACGGTACATCCCTTTTTGATGACAGCAACTGCTACAATGTGATCTGCAGGCATTTTCATGTGTCATCCATCGGAAAGCTGGGTCTTTCAGAATATTCGGACGGTATAATATCCGCAGGTGCGCTTCTTACATATCTGTATGATACACAGAAAAACGGGATGAGGCACATTACCGAGATCGTGCCTTATTCAAACGGAAAATTCATGATCCTTGACAATGTTGCAAGAAGAAATTTAGAGCTTGTAAGGACCATGTGGAACAAAGAAAAAAAGGGCTCTTTATTGTGGGTGCTTGATTCCTGCAAGACGGCCATGGGCGCAAGACTTTTAAGGTCCTATATCGAGCAGCCCTTGATGGACAAAAAAGAGATCCTATACAGGCAGGATGCGGTCTGCGAACTGAAGGACAGGTATTCGGACCGTCAGGAGCTTATAGAATATATCGCGCCCATATACGATCTTGAACGCCTTATCGGGAAGATAAGCTATCGCTCCGCAAATCCGAGGGATCTGATAGCCTTAAAGAATTCCCTTGTAATGCTTCCGGCCATAAAGAATCTTATATCTGCTTTCGATTCGCAGGCTTTTAAAGACTGCGCAGAAAAGCTTGATACATTAGAGGATATATATAAGATCATCGACGATGCCATAAACGAAGATCCGCCCATAATGCTCAGGGAAGGCGGCATTTTAAAGGAGGGCTATTTAGCTGAGGCCGACACCTTAAGATCTGCCGGGACGGAAGGAAAGAACTGGCTCGCCGCGCTTGAGGCCGAAGAGAGGGAAAAGACCGGCATCAAGGGGCTTAAGATAAAATTCAACAAGGTCTTCGGATACTATTTTGAGGTAACGAATTCCTTCAAGAACATGGTTCCCGATTATTTCGAGCGCAAGCAGACGCTTGTAGGAGCCGAAAGATATACCATGCCGCGTCTTAAAGAGCTTGAAGGCATAATTCTCGGCGCGGACGATAAGTTAAACGCTCTCGAATATGAAGAATTCTGCCGCATAAGAGATACTATAGGCGGCGAGATAGCAAGAGTACAAAAGACCGCGCATATGATAGCAAGGCTCGATGTATTCTGTTCTTTGGCCGAAGTGGCCGAGAAAAACGGATACATAAGGCCTGATATAAATGAAAAGGGCATATTGAAGATAAAGGACGGAAGACACCCCGTGGTGGAAAAAATGATCGAGGGCGGTCTTTTTGTTCCCAATGATGTGGATCTTAACGATTCCGAAAAGAGGATATCGATCATCACAGGCCCTAACATGGCCGGAAAATCCACATATATGCGCCAGACCGCGCTTATTGTGCTTATGGCACAGATGGGCTCTCTGGTTCCCGCATCAAAAGCCGATATCTGCATATGCGACCGGATATTTACAAGAGTCGGCGCTTCGGATGACCTTGCAAGCGGGCAGAGTACTTTCATGGTGGAAATGAATGAGGTCGCTGGTATTTTGAAAAATGCCACCAGAAAGAGCCTTATAATACTTGACGAGATAGGCAGAGGAACCAGTACTTACGACGGAATGGCCATTGCCTGGGCCGTTGTCGAATATATAAGCGATAAGCGTCAGATCGGCGCCAAAACACTGTTTGCAACGCACTATCACGAACTGACAGAGCTTGAAGGCACCATCGACGGAGTGCAGAATCATTGCATAGCCGTGAAGGAACAGGGAGAAAACATAGTTTTCCTGCGTAAGATAGTAAAAGGCGGCGCAGACAAAAGCTACGGAATACAGGTGGCAAAGCTTGCCGGCGTTCCCGAAAAGGTTCTGCAAAGGGCAAAAGAGCTGGTTTCACAGCTTTCGGATTCCGATATAGCAAAGTATGCCGCCGATGCCACGCGCGCGGGCTTTTTGTGGAAAGGCAACAACGCGAAAAAGAAAAATGCCGTTCCGGGCGGTCAGATGTCACTTGGAGATATCTGCGGCGAGGAATGCGGCATAGCAAAGACCGATATAGACATAGACCTTGGTGATGACAATGCAAGAAAAGTCGTAAAGGAGCTTTACGATATCGACCCTTCCGTACTTACGCCGCTTGAGGCATTGACAAAGGTCTATGAATGGAAAAAAGCACTGAATAAGGACTAAAAGGAATTTTGGAATGGGAAAGATAAATATCCTCGACCAGGCTACAATAAATAAAATAGCGGCGGGCGAAGTTATAGAGCGCCCTGCTTCCGTCGTAAAGGAACTTGTGGAAAATGCCATCGACGCCGGTGCCTCATCCGTTACGATAGAGATAAAAGACGGCGGTACATCGCTTATCAGAGTTACCGATAACGGCCTTGGAATAGCCGAAGATGACATAAGACCGGCCTTTATGCCCCATGCCACAAGCAAGCTCAAAAATGCGGAAGACCTTGAGCATATTGCATCTCTGGGCTTCAGAGGAGAAGCACTTGCAAGTATTGCAGCCGTATGCCAGGTGGAGCTGATCACCAAAACAGCCGATTCCATCACCGGATTCTCATACGTAATAGAAGGCGGAAAAGAGATATCCTTTGACGAGATAGGAGCCCCCGACGGAACGACTTTTCTTGTCAAAAACATTTTTTTCAACACTCCCGCAAGAAGAAAGTTTTTAAAGACCGCTCAGACCGAAGGCATATATATTCTTGAAATATGCCAGCATATAGCGCTTTCTTCGCCGCAGATCGCATTCAGAGTAATAATCAACGGTCAGACAAGACTTGTGACAAACGGTAACGGTAAGCTTAAAGACGTGATCTATGCCATCTACGGTAAGGAGATCGCGGGAAATCTTATGCCCGTAAAACTTAAAAAATCGGCTCTTTCACTGACCGGTTTTATAGGAAAGCCTGTTATAAACAGGAGCGGACGCGACTTTGAGAATTTCTTTGTAAACGGCAGATATGTAAAGGCAAAGCTTCTTGAAAAAGCGCTCGAGGACGCATATAAAAAATACCTTATGGTACACAAGCATCCTTTCTGCGTGCTTTCGCTTCAGCTGCCGTATGAGCTTCTTGACGTAAACGTTCATCCGAATAAAATGGAGCTTCGTTTCAGCCAGGAGGAGATACTTTACAACGAGATCTGCCTGCATCTGTCTTCTGTACTGGCGGGCGAGGAGCTTATTCAAAAGACCGGCATCGGCGAGCAGTACGATAAGGATGACCTTAAAAAGAGATTTGCGGTCTATGAACATATCGAGCCTTTTGAAAATGTAAGGGCAAAGGAAAATGAAACCAATAAAGATGAAGAAATACAGAAAAATATAGAAATCGCAGAAGAACAGAAAGAAGAAACTAAGGCAGAACTTAAGGAAGAACTTAAGGAAGAACTTAAGGAAGTGCCTAAGGAAGATCTTACAGAAGGACTTAAAGAAGAGCCTGAAGCAGAAGAGAAAGCCGGGCAGAAAGAAGAGCCGAAAACAGAGCAAAAAGAAGAGCCGAGAAACAGTTTCATCCCTATAAGGGAGCCTGTAAATGTGGAAAAACCAAGCTTTTTTGATGATGTTTTCCTGTCAAAGAAAGCGAGGGTACAACACAAGTTTTTAGGGCAGCTGTTTAAGACATACCTTCTGGTGGAATACGACGACAAGCTCTATATGATAGACCAGCATGCGGCACACGAAAAGGTGCTGTATGAACAGAACATAAAAAGACTGAATGACAAAAAATCGGGTTCACAGCTTCTTGCAACGCCGCTAATGCTTCATCTTTCGGAAAAGCAGATCATGGCACTTGACGATTCAAGATCCGTGTTTGAGCTGCTTGGTTTCGACATAGAAGAATTCGGAGCCAACACATATTGCTTAAGAGCCGTTCCGGACAACATGTTCGGACTTGACTCAAAGGAAATGTTTTACGAGATGCTTGATGATATGGCTACCGAATACAGGTCAAAAACGCCCGATACCATAATGCGAAAGATCGCAAGCATGTCATGCAAGGCGGCCGTTAAGGGAAATATGACACTCACAGATGCCGAGGCAAATGCGCTTATAGACGAGCTTTTGTCTCTTGAAAATCCGTATTTCTGTCCCCACGGAAGACCGAGCATCATTTCGATGACAAAGACCGAACTTGAAAAGAAATTCAAAAGGATAGTA
>CADAQV010000074.1:0-4329 GCA_902790095.1 uncultured Lachnospiraceae bacterium
GTCTGCTACCACAGCATCCGCCACGTTTTTGTTCTTGGAAGAGTAGCTTAAGAATACATCTATGTTTCCGTTATCGATCGTGGGTTCCATTTATTATCCTTTCGCTTTAAATATTTCAAATCGGTCTTTATCATTATGAACATAATTATTGTAAATAGCAAGGATATTTTTATCCGTAAGAAAACCGAAAGAAAATTTCAAGCATTATATATTGATGAAAACATGATTGTGCGGTATATTATTGGTGAGCTGACCAGCTTTGACACACAACAAGGAGGGGCAAACAATGACAGACAACATTGAAGTTTTTAAGCAGAACAGTATCCGTATAAAAAGCAGCTTCGGAAACATCTATGTGGATCCGTTTGAGGTGACAAGGGAATACCACGATGCGGCGTTTGTTATGATAACGCATGATCATTTTGATCATTTCTCTCCGGAATCCATCAAAAATGTGGCATGCCCGGACACGGTGCTTGTCGTTCCGGACAGGATGAAGGCCAAGGCGGCCTGCCTGACGGGGTTTGTCAGGGAGATAGAAACTGTTATGCCGGGAGGAGCTTATGAAATAGACGGATTTGAGTTCGATACGGTTCCGGCTTTTAACATAGGCAAAAATTTCCACCCAAGGGAGGCCTGCTGGGTCGGATATGTCCTGTATGTTGAGGGCAAGAGCATTTACATTGCGGGGGATACCGACGCAACGGATTTTGCAAGGGATGTTTACTGCGACATAGCCATTGTGCCTGTCGGAGGCACATACACCATGAACGCTCTTGAGGCTGCCGAGCTTGTAAACGAGATGCGCCCAAGGGTGGCAATACCTGTTCATTACGGAAGCGTGGTAGGAAAAGAGAGCGATGGAGAAGAATTTGCAAGGTATGTTGAACCGCCTGTAAAGGTAGAGATAAAAATAAGTTTTGACAGATGATCTTAAAGGCACTTTTTGCGAAACATGACTAAAGTCATGCGCAAAAGGTGCCTTTTTTCACTGCAAAAAAGTTCTTTGGCGTAATATAATCGCCTTGTAAGCTGAAAAATGGCGAAAAGGAGAAATGATCATGGGAGTTATCTTAAGAACAAAGGATCTTACAAAAAAATACGGCAGCAAGGTCGTTGTCGATAACCTGAATCTCGAAATAGAAGAAGGAGAGATATTTGGTCTTTTGGGGCCAAACGGTGCTGGAAAGAGCACTACGATGAACATGATATGTGACATAGTGACTCCTACCCTGGGCAGCGTTGAGTTTATGGGGAAGGACCTCAAAAAGAATCAGAAGGAGCTTTTGGTTTATCTCGGCTATATTCCGCAGGATCTTGCGATACACGGAAATCTTAAGGCGTGGGAAAACGTCGAACTTTTCACATCGCTTTACGGCATAAAGGGAAAGCAGCTTAAAGAACGCATAGATGAATCACTCGAATATGTAGGGCTTGCCGAAAAGAGAAATGATTTTGCAAAGACATTTTCGGGCGGAATGAAAAGAAGACTTAACATCGCCTGTGCCATCGGACATCATCCGAAGCTTTTGATATTTGATGAGCCGACGGTCGGGATAGATCCTCAGTCAAGAAATTTCATCCTTGAAAAAATAAAGGAATCAAACAGAAACGGTGCAACGGTCATATATACCAGCCACTACATGGAAGAGGTCGAGGCGATCTGTTCAAGGATAGCAATAATGGATAACGGAAAGGTGATAGCTACAGGAACAAGCGAGGAATTAAAAAAGATGGTAGTTGAAGATACTTCATCGATCACCCTTGAAGAGGTATTCCTGACGCTTACCGGAAAAAAACTCAGAGATTATTGATGAGGATATTTAAAAATGATCAGATATCTAATTAAGAACAATTTTAAAATAATGTTCCGCAATGCGATGAATATCCTGATGCTGGTACTTGCCCCGCTTGCCGTTATCGCGGTGCTCTCGAGCGCCTTTTCCGCACTGATGGAAAAGTATGAGGATACGGGAAGCTTTAATGTGGGCTACAGAATCGAGGGAGACGAAAACACCGCCATAACGCAGGCGCTTTTTGATATAGCAAAGGATCAGGGAATAACATTTGTAAGGTATGACAGCGGCGATGAGAAGGATCTGGTCAGGACCGAATCGCTGGGAGGCTTTGTTGTATTTTCAGGCGATTCCTATACAGTGTACGAAAAGGATGAATCCAAGGGCGAAGGTCAGATGGTGGAATATCTTATCCACGCATTTTTCGAAAAAGCTTCAGTTTATATGAACGGAAGGACCGTTCCGGAAAGCATAAATGAAGGACTTCTTGTTTCCGAAAAGGCAGAGCATATGCCGGAAATAGATTCGACGGATTATTACGGAATCATATATGTCATATATTTCAGCTGGTGTACCATCGTGTGCGGTGCCGGACTTTTTGCGGCGGAAAAAAGGTACCGCATAAAAAACAAGATCATGGTATCGGGCGTATCGGAATGCAAATTCTATCTTGCAAAGCTCATTCCTCTTACACTTGTGGTATGCGCAGGCATTTCGGCCTGCACTGTGATCTCTGTCTGCCTGTTCGGCGTTCACTGGGGAAATGTCTTATGGTCGGCAGCTCTCGTCTTTGCGGGAATACTTGCCGCAGGAGCTATGGGGCTGATGTTTTATTCCATATTTGACAATATGGCCATGACGGTCATAGTCGTATTTATGCTTGTATGGGTATGGGGATTTCTGGGAGGCAGCTTTGAGACCTATATGTTTTCGGGACACGCGGAGTTTATAAAACAGTTGTCGCCGATATACTATGAGAACAGAGCGGCCGTAGAGCTGTCCTGCATGGGAAAGAGCGATTATGTTTCAAAGAGTCTTTTGATATCAGGGCTGATAACAGTCATCTGTTCGGCGGCCTCGGTATTTGCGGGAACGATAAGGAGGAGAGGCAGAGCATGAAGACCATGGTAAAGACCACGCTGAAGCTGCTCGTCAGGATGAAGAGCTTTTGGTTCTTTTTGATAATGACGCCGGTGCTTTCGACAGTTGTGCTGGAGACAAACGAAAACAGTCTGTCATATTATGAAAACTCTCAAACGGGCATTATTGCGGAGCTCGACAGCCCCGATGAAAAGGTCGCATATTACGGCGGAAAGGGGAAATGTGTTTTAAAGGTATACGATGCCGCAGAAAGTGAGGCATCCGAATACATGATCGAAAAGATATCCGGCAGCGGTCTGTTTCAGGTATGCAGAGTCGACATATCCAAAAAAAACAGTGAGGATCTTGCCGGCTTTATGGATGAAAGGGTAAAACAGGGCGGTGAGAATGACCGTATGGGTGCCGCGCTTTTCATAAGTCCCGATTTTGACAATTGCTTAACGGGCAGGAATATCAAAGAGGCCATAAAGATATTTGTGCTCTCTGACGACAGCCGCATAGATGCGCTTGAAAACGAGATAAGAACGCAGTTTGCAAGATTTGAAAGCGCAGCGGATGACGGTCGGTCTGTTAAGGATATGCTCCTTTGCCTCAAAGAAATGGACAAGGCAATACCAAGGAGTGAGATAGTATCGTTTTCGGCGGAAAACAAGATCAAGCTTACCGGTGTACAGATCGATCAAAAGACAAGAATGGGATATGCACTTGCAATACTTACCCTTGGGTATGTGTTCTGCGGACTGTTTATCGCCCATATAGCGATAAATGAACAAAAAGACAGCGTTCTTACAAGGATCAAGCTTACGGGAAAAGGTATCGGAAGCTATTTTGCATCCAAATTCATTGCAGTCTTTTGCGTGACGCTTATGATAACTGCTGTCATGGCGGTGTGCAGTCTGTTCATCGATGTTGACAGCATAGGTATCGGCAGGATGGAGTTTCTTGCCATCATATCCATGATGGGTCTTATATTCAGCACCTTGAACATGCTGCTGGGTATGCTTATAGGTGATGTTATGACATCAAATGTCGCAGCCTTTACTGTATGGAGCATGTCGGGCCTCTTGGGCGGACTTTACTTCCCCTTAAGCTATACGACGGATGCCATCAAAACGATATCATACATGATGCCTCACAAGTGGTTCATGGACGGGACGGAAATGATCCTTACAGGTGACAAAACAGGTCTGTTTGTGCTATTATGTGTTACAGTAGCATTTTTGGTGATAATCGGAAGTCTGGGCGGACTTGGGCTCAGAGTGAAAAGGACGGACGAATGGGGGAACGCATAAGATACAATTTTTTTCTGATGATCCGCATCATCCTCATGTTAGTCTTTGCATCATGCGGATTTTTGGAACTTGGCGATAAAGAGACAGGAGTATCGGTTTTGGTACTCCTGCTTGTTTCGTTTTTTCTGGCGGCTATGTCT
>CADAQV010000074.1:4392-12919 GCA_902790095.1 uncultured Lachnospiraceae bacterium
AGGGATCATCCTTGCACTGCTGATCGGTATCGGCGGAAAAGGATTTATCATTCTGGGATTTTTCTATGTATATGAACTGCTTTCTCTTTTTGGCGCGCCCTGCGGTCTTTATTTTCTGCCGGTTTTGCTGGCATTTGTGCAGGGCCCTTTAGGGTTTTCCGCGCAGTTTTTGATACTCGTCATGCTTACAGTGTGTTATCTTCAGCAGGAATATGTTATCGAGCCGTACAGGCAGCAGCTTAGAGAAGAGACCGTGCTTGAGCAAAGGCTCAAGCGCAGCATGGAAGACAGAGAACAGGCTTCGAAAGCTGAAATGAAAAAGAACATGCTTGAGGCAGGCAACAAGATACTCGAAGAAAGATCAAATCTTGCCCAGGCCCTGCACGACAAGCTCGGACACAACATAAACGGATCCATATATCAGCTTGAGGCTATAAAGGTCCTCATGGAAAAAGATCCTGAAAAGTCAAAGCAGATGACACAGGCGGTCATAGACCGGCTGCGCAGTGGAATGGACGAGATAAGGGCAATCCTCAGAAAAGAGCGCCCCGAGAAAAAAGAGCTTGCTCTGTTGCAGCTCTACAATCTTTGCGGGGACTGCAGTGACAAGGGCGTTGAGGCAGAGCTTGAGACCGAAGGAGATATAGCTTTGATCGACGACGGGCTTTGGGAGGTAATACTTGACAATGCTGTCGAAGCCCTGTCAAATTCAATGAAGTATTCAAAGTGCAAAAAGATAATCATCAGTATAAAGGTGATGAACAGGATCGTAAAATGCAGCATTAAAGATGACGGCAGGGGATGTCCTGCAGTCATTGACGGTATGGGAATATCGGGCATGAAGATGAGGGTCAGAAGCGTGAACGGAAGCATCGATATAGAATCGATGAACGGCTTTACGGTAAATATGCTGCTGCCTCTTAAGGCTGCCGAAAGAACCTGAAAAAGAGGGAAAAACATATGGAAAAGATAAAAGTGATAATAGCCGATGACAGTGATTTTGTGCGTGACGGGATGAAGATCATACTCAGTGTCGATGATGAATTCGAAGTCATAGGGTGTGCGGCAAACGGGCTTGAAGCCGTGAACCTTGCGAAAGAAAAAAAGGCCGATGTCATTTTGATGGATATCCAGATGCCCGAAATGGACGGAATAGAGGCGACCAAATATATCGTCGAAAACGATCTCGGGAAAGTGCTTATACTGACGACCTTCGATGATGATGAACTGGTAAGGCGCGCCTTAAAAAACGGTGCCAAGGGATAGCGGTCATGGAAGATGCAGGGGCATCACCCTCCCATGCTTCGGGCTTTGACCCTTCTGCCTACACTGAAAGGGAACTTGAGATAATTGAGGCCATAGCCGAAGGACTGTCTAACAGACAGATCGCGGATAAGCTTTATATCTCCGAAGGGACCGTCAAGAACTATATCACAACGATCCTTTCAAAGGAGGGACTTTCTCATCGCACGGCTCTCGCGGTTTATTACCTTACCGGGAAAAAATGAGCCTCCAAAATTTATTTGTTTATAAAATTTTATGTTGTTATTTGTTAATAAAAATGATAAAGTTATATAAGAGCAAAAGCTGTTTTTTCTTTGAAAATCGCTCCTTTCTATTCACGGAGTTTTCTTGATAAAACAGCCTTTTTTTGAATAATCGTAACTATTCAGAACCATGCAGGAATGACCGGACGAGTCATGCCCCGCATGAACTCGGATGGTTATTTCTGCGTGGTTCTAATAGCAGACGTCCGTATGAGCAAAAACCGATGCCTTTGGCAGAGGTTTTGCGAATGTGATGGGCGGGTGCTGAATAGTTACGAATAATCATACTTAAAACAGGACACAGCAGGGAGAATAATAATACTTAAACGGGGGTATATGAAAAAATGAACGAATATACAGAAGCACTCAAATCAAGAATAGCTTCGGTCATAGTTGGAAAGGACGAAGTGATAGAACACGTCATAACGGCTCTTATCGCAGGCGGACATGTACTTTTGGAGGATCTTCCGGGAACAGGAAAGACCATGCTTGCAAAATCCCTTGCGGGAAGCATCAATGCAGGCTTTGCGCGTATCCAGTTTACACCGGATCTTCTGCCTTCGGACATCACCGGTATACATGTTTACAGGCCGCAGACCGGTGACTTTGAACTTAAGGTCGGCCCGGTCTTTGCACAGATACTTCTGGCGGACGAAATAAACAGAGCAACGCCGAGAACGCAGGCGGCACTTTTGGAGTGTATGGAAGAACATCAGGTCACTCTTGACGGGGAAACACTTGGACTTAACGAGCCGTTTTTTGTTATTGCAACGCAAAACCCCATAGAGAATGCCGGAACCTTCCCTCTTCCCGAGGCTCAGCTCGACAGATTTTTTATGAAACTTTCTATGGGAAGCATGAGCGCCGAAGATGAGCTTGCTATGCTCGAAAGATTTGAGGCGGGCAGACCGCTTGATGAGATTACTCCCATTATGGATGCCGCGTCGGTGCTTGAAATGAAGGCGCAGGCGGAAAAGGTATTCATCCATCCTGTGCTCAAAAAATATATAGTGGATCTTTGCAGAGGCACGAGAGAAATGCCGAGGATCCTTGCCGGCGCCAGCCCGAGAGCCGAACTTGTCATGATGGCATGCGCAAAGGCGCTTGCGTATGTAAGAGGACGCGACTATGTCGTGCCCGAAGACATAAAAGAGCTTGCGGTGCCGGTGCTTTCACACAGACTGGTATTGTCTGCGGAACTTAAACGAAACGGAGGACCCGATATAGTTGTAAAACAGGTCCTCAAGATGATCTCACTCCCCACGGAGGATTGGAGAGGCTGATTATGCCCATAATATTCATGCTGGTCGGAACGATGATCCTTCTTTTCATCGTTAAGAAAATTTACAGCAAAAACTGGAATAAAAAGCTGGGTGTAACACTCAGGTTTCAGGAAGAAAATGCATGCGAGGGCGGAGAAGCATATATCACAGAAACCATCAGAAACGAAAAATGGCTTCCCGTCCCGCTTCTGCATGTCAAATTTCAGACTGACAGAGCGTGTGATTTCCATCAGGGAGAAAATGCCTCCGTTTCCGACATGACATATAAAAATGATATTTTTTCGCTTGAAGGCTACAGTCAGGTCAAAAGGACGATCCCTTTTACCTGCAGAAAAAGGGGCGTCTATCATGTGAAACAGGCAGATCTTGTCACGGGCTTTCTGTTTTTCAGATCGATAAGATATGACAAGAGAACCCAGGATACATCGCTTGTGGTCTATCCTTCCACTGTCGAAATGGAAAAGGTGGAAAAGCCGATAAAGGAAGTCATATGGAGCTCCAAAAAGAAAGCCGGTCTTTTGTCCGACCCTTTCTCCTTTGCCGGTATAAGGGAATATCAAAGCTCCGACCCTTTAAAGGCGGTCAACTGGAAGGCCACGGCCCACACCTACAGCCTCATGGTAAACACATATGAGAAGACTGCAGGGCAGCCGGTCGTTATCCTTGTAAACCTGCAGATGCCCATAGGGCGAAAAGGCGAGGATCTGCTTGAAGAGAGCATCAGGCTTGCCGTGACATGGGCGGAAGGTCTTATGGAAGCGGGCATACCGTTTTGCGTGCTCACAAACAGGGACGACGACTTTGACCAAATGCGCGAAGAAAGCTGGGATGAGCTTAATACAAGGATGGCGCATTACGAGCTTAAAAGCGAATGCAGGAGCTTTGCGGAGTGGATGGATGAGGATGTGCTTCCTCACATCAGGGATGATGCCTGCTATGGAGTGATATCATTTGACGAACTGGATATAATGAGAAACAGGGTCTTAGAGCTTGCACAGCTTACAGATGAGGTATGGCTTATCAGGCCCTGTACTCCGGATGCGGAAAAAGTGTATTATCCCGGAAATGTGCACGTTTTTGAATGGATCAGGGGATTATGAACGACAGATCGATCGGATTTTTCAAGATACTTCATCAGGTCCTGTGGATCTTTGCGCTTGCCTTTTTTATGCAGGCGGTTTTTTACAAGGAATGCGAGGACCTAGTATGGTATGAGATGTGGCCGGTGTTACCTTTGGTGGCCGTCTCGTTTATCGTATATTATCTGGCAAGGAGGTTTTGGATATACCTCCTGTTTCAGCCTGCCTTCATCGCGGCAATAGTGTTTGCGCCCGAAAGAATCGCATTCGGCCTGGGGCTTGCATATGTCGTATGCGTCCTCATGCAGCTTACTGAAAAAAAACAGGGGTATTTTTCGCTTAATGAACCGTCCTGGGGGTTCTGCTTTGTTTTTGCCGCCATTTATTTCATCGGCATGGGGACTGAAAGACCGGGCATTCTTGCATTTACGCCCTATGCTCTGATGATATATATACTTCTTGTGCTTATGTTTGAAAATATGACGGGGATGCAAAGGTTTCTCTCGGTCAGGAAGAATGTTGAAAACATCAGCCTTGGAAGAGTGGCAAAGAACAATGCGCGTTTTACGGCGGGCATTGCTGTGCTCTTTGTCATAATGTTTGCCCTGAGCACGCTTTTTACGGACAACAGCCCTTTGATGTGGCTGATAAAGCAGGCAGCGGGCTGGTTAAAGGCACTCTTTAAGTTTATCACAAAAGAACGCGGCGAAGAGATCCCCGACTTTGAGTATCAACCCCAGGGCGGATATGAAGGACCGGACATATACGAGCCCGGCACCGCACCGCCTTCGGGAAACGTGACTGTAAATGACGCCTTGTTCGTAGTGGCGGGCGTGATCCTTGCGATACTGTTTTTGATCATATTTATCAAGATCATGTACGAGCTTATAACGGTGATCATGGCAAATTTCCGAAAGAAAAAGGAAGAAGAAACAGACCTCCAGGAGATCCCGGACGAAGTGGTGAGCTTAAAGCCCGAAAAGCAAAGCAAAAAGGATGATTCGCGGGGGGTGGGCGGACCGTCTGAGAGAGTAAGACGCTATTATAAAAAGACTGTCCGCAAGGAAAGAAAAAGACGCGGTCTTGATATTCCTCATGTGAGCCTTGCGCCTGCCGAAATAGAGGCTGAAAGCTTTGAGTATCCGTTTGGCGAAGACAAAGCGCTCCTTCATGAAACATATGAAAAAGCCAGGTACAGCCTTACCGGAGTAAGTGAGGCGGAAGAAAAAAGAGTATATACGTTGGCGCGGTAAATTAAAGAAAACTCCGAACGAAGTGAGGAGTTTTCTCACTAAAATAAAATTGCAAAGATCGCTTTTTATGATATACTTATATCATTACAAACAGGAGATGGTAAATATGGGAGACGAAAATTTGAAATACGAAGATGAAGAGGAAAAAGAGCTGGATCTTACCGCTCTTGTAAAACTTCTTGAAGAAAAGGAGGTTGCGCATGCCGCGCTCGAACTGGACAGGGAATCCATGGTGAATGTGTACCGGTTTGTCATGAGATATATAACAAGATATCAAAAGAGTGTGTGCAGGGTCCTTATGACACTTAAACCGGCAGGTGAGATGAACGCGGCGGATGCCAATTTCGTCGGTGACAGTTTTGAGAAGCATATCTGTAATTCTCTCAGAAAGAGCGATCTGGTATTCAGACATGGCAGGGATCAGTTTTTTGTAATGCTGATCGATATAAAAGAGGACTCGATATACAGAGTGATCGAAAGTGTCGTTTCGGAATGGAAGAAAAAGCATCCTGACATAAATGTGAATTGTGAGCTTCAGTATACATATTTCGGATGATGTGAAAAGAGAGTGTGGACCGATGAAACATGCAGTCAGAAAAAATGATGTGATAGTTATATCGCTCCTTGTTCTGTTTTTTCTTCTGATCATAGGGATGAATACGAGCATGGTCACCAGGATGATGACCGAGCAGACCGATCAGATCGGCCAGAAACAGCTTGAGAGCATAAAAAACGATCTTGAGTCAAATATGTCCTCCGCCGAGAACGTTCTTATACGTGTTGCGGGCGGAGCGGAACAGATACTTGGAAGCAAGCATACTATGGATCAGCTTGAAGAATACATAGTGTGGCAGAAAAACGCACAGCTTGAAAGTTCCGGAGGGACCAACTTCAATGTTTATATCGCAGGTCAGGGATGGGAGATCATCCCTGATTTTGATATTCCCGAGGACTACCATGCGACGGAGCGTTCATGGTATGTGGGCGCTGTTCAAAGCAAGGGCGATATATATATAACAGACCCGTATGTCGACAAAATGACGGGGGAAATGTGCTATACGATGTCCGTGCTTCTTTCGGATGGCGAAACGGTAGTCAGCATGGACTTTACGCTTTCAAGGATACAGCAGTCCATAAAGAGAATGGAGGATTCTGCGGAAACATCTTCCGATCGCGCGCTGATCGTTACGAAAGAGGGGCTGATAGTAGGATATAACGACATGTCATATGTCGGAAAGAAGCTTTCGGAAGCTCTTCCCGAATATGAACATTTGCTTGAAAGTGTTTCCGAACACTTATACAGATCAAAGTCCTTTGATATCAAGATCGGCGGGAGCACCTATACGGTATTTCATTCCATCACCGAAAACAGCTGGTATATGATACTTCTCGTGGATAATACCGCGCTCTACGGCTACACGATAAGACGTATAGTCGCAAGTATCATCATAAACCTCCTGCTTTTGACATTTGTTGTCGTATTCTATGTGCGAAGCATCCGCAACCGCTGCAAGGCAGAGGATGCCTTAAAGAGCAGGGAGGATTTTGTCGCAAAGCTTTCCGAAAAGCTGCGCACTCCCGTGGGAAACATTATAAAAAGGTCGGATGCCCAGCATCTCGAAAACAGTGTCGATGTCAAAAAGGACATGTACGAAATCAGGGCGGACGGAATGATGATAAACGAGATGATACAGGATCTCGGGTCATATTCGTCCATAGTTTCGGACATGAACAAAAGAGAATATGATGAGAAAAAACACAGGCATAATCTTACCCGCTCAATAAGACTGGCAAGAAATATCATCATTGCGGTGCTTCTTGCCATGACCGCTGTCAGTTCCGTCGCGGTATTTGTTTTCAATGACAATATCGTAAGGGATACCGTCAGGACAGAAGCCGCAAACTACAGGGAAAGCTTTAAAAACTGGCTGACCGAAAAGCAGACAGTCTTAAATATGTTCACCGACATCATAGGCGCAAGACCCGAGCTTATGGATGACTATGATGAGGCAGTGAAATGGATGGACTCCGTCGCAAAGAATTATTCGGACATCTCCGTTGTATATATGGCAAATCCCTACAAGGAACACACCGTTATAATGAACAACGGCTGGCAGCCCGAAAAGGGCTGGAAGGTCGAGGAGAGAAGCTGGTATATAAAGACAGAGACCTCTCCCAGCGGATACAGCATTTCTGCACCCTACTACGACGAACAGACGGGCGGATATTGTATAACCATTTCACGCATAGTGTACGGCAGCAACAAGGAATTCTTAGGGATTTTCGGTATAGATATCTATCTCGAAGAACTCATCGATCTTTTCGGGCAGAAGAGGTCGGATGTGGACTATGTCTTCATGGCGGACGCAAACGGAGATATCATAAATCACCCGAACGCATCATATCAGATGTCCGCCACGAATGTTAAGAACATAAAGGATACCGTATATGCGGATATCTACGACTTGAGCCAGCAGAGCATAAATGTAAATGTGCTTAAGGATCATGACGGCAAAAGAGCTCTCGTGGCTTCCTATGTGGATCAGGGCAGCGGCTTTTCTATCTATTATGTAGCCGGATACTGGTATATGGAGAGGATGAGTATCGTATTTACGGCCACATTCGCGCTGCTTGTCCTCACGATGATCGTTATTCTGATCGTGCTTTTAAACAGTGTTATACGTTCGCAGACAAGAATGAATGCGAAACTTGAAGACGCGCTTGAAAAAGCTACTGCCGCAGGCAATGCCAAGTCGGATTTTCTTGCCCAGATGAGCCATGAGATACGTACGCCCATAAACGCGGTCATCGGAATGAATGAGATGATACTCCGCGAGAGCGAAAACAGGCAGATCACAGAGTATTCCGAAAATATCAAAAGCGCCAGCGAGACTCTGTTGAAGCTTATAAACGGTATTCTTGACTTCTCCAAGCTTGAGAGCGGAAAGATGGAGATCGTGAATGTCGGATATGATACAGTGGCTTTGATAGACGATCTTTATTACATGCTTGCCGAAAAAGCACAGCAAAAAGGGCTGTCTCTGGTATTTGATATCGACCGGAAGATACCGAAGACTCTTTACGGTGATGATGTAAGAATCAGACAGGTAATAACCAATCTGCTGACAAATGCCGTAAAATATACGGAAAAGGGTTCTGTCACACTTCGCATGGGGTGCGCAGAGACATCGGGAGGAAGCTGCAGACTCCATATATCCGTTGCGGACACGGGCATCGGTATCCGTAAGGAGGATATCGGGCGTCTCTTTGAAGCCTTTGCACGGCTGGATGAGGAGAAGAATCATACCATCGAGGGTACGGGACTTGGAATCTCCATCGTGAAGAGCCTGCTGAACATGATGGGC
>CADAQV010000075.1 GCA_902790095.1 uncultured Lachnospiraceae bacterium
TTATTCAAATATAAATCTTTCAGGAGGCATTATAAATGTCAGTATTTACAGGAGCAGGAGTTGCGATCATAACTCCATTCAAATCAAACGGCGAGGTAGACTATGATGCATTTGAAGGCATCATCGAAGACCAGATCGCACGTAAAACAGACGCTATAGTTGTATGCGGTACAACAGGCGAAGCATCCACACTCAGCCATGAAGAGCACATTGATGTTGTAAGGTATTGCGCACAGGTCGTAAAGGGCAGGGTGCCGGTCGTTGCAGGTACAGGCTCAAACTCTACCGAAACAGCCATCTATCTTTCACAGGAAGCCGAAAAGGCAGGCGTTGACGGCGTGCTTTTGGTATCGCCTTATTACAACAAGGCTACACAGAACGGTCTTTACCAGCATTTCAAGGCTACTGCGGACAGCATCAAGATCCCTGTTATTCTTTACAATATCCAGGGACGTACAGGTGTAAATATCCAGCCGGCAACTATTGTAAAGCTTGTAAAGGATGTTGAAAACATCGTTGCCGTAAAAGAGGCATCAGGAAACATAAGCCAGATCGCGCAGATACTTGCACTTGCAGACGGAAATATCGATCTTTACTCAGGTAATGACGACCAGATCGTTCCCATCCTTTCACTTGGAGGAAAGGGTGTGATCTCCGTACTTTCAAACGTAATGCCCGAATACACACACGATATCTGCGAGACCTTCTTTAACGGAGATGTAAAAAAGAGCGCAAAGATGCAGCTTGATGCGCTGCCTCTTATAAATGCTTTGTTCAGTGAAGTAAATCCCATACCTGTAAAGGAGGCAATGTTCCTTAAAGGCCTTTGCGGACCCGACTTAAGACTTCCTCTCACACGTATGGAGCCTGCACACGCAGAAGTTCTTAAGGCTGAAATGGAGAAGATGGGGGTGATCTGATGATAAAGGTATTGCTCACAGGCTGCAGCGGAAAAATGGGACACAATGTGTCCGCGATCGTTTCGCAGACAGAAGGCATGGAGATAGCAGGCGGAGTGGATCTGTTTTCGGACGGAAGTCTTCCGTATCCTGTTTTCAAGACATTTGAAGATGTTAATGTAAGCGCCGATGTCATCATAGATTTTTCAAACCCTTCGGTCATCCATTCGATGCTTGAATACTGCGTAAAAACAAATACTCCCGTTGTGCTCTGCACAACAGGGCTTTCACCGGAGCTTCTTGATGAAGTGAAGGAAGCATCAAAAATTATTGCAGTCCTCAGGTCTGCAAATATGTCTCTTGGCATTAATCTTATCATGAAGGTGTTAAAGGATATCTCGCCCCTTCTTTCGGACGCCGGTTTTGATGTTGAGATAGTAGAAAAGCATCATAACCAGAAGCTCGATGCACCCAGCGGAACGGCGATAGCCCTTGCCGATTCGGTGAACGAGGCCTGCGACGGCAAGTTTGAATACATCTATGACCGTTCACAGAGAAGACAGAAGAGAGATGCAAAAGAACTTGGCATCAGCGCCGTAAGAGGCGGAACCATAGTCGGAGATCACGACATAATCTTTGCGGGGCTTGATGAAGTCATCACCATTAACCACAGAGCATATTCAAAGGCCGTATTTGCAAAGGGGGCTGTTTCTGCCGCCGCATTTTTGGTAGGCAAAGCACCCGGCATGTACGACATGAAGGATGTAGTGCTGTGATATAATGATAATGGTTTTTTATAAAAAATAACACACAGGGAAGGAGTAAAGAGATGGACGATTTGGAAAAGAATCAAAATACACCTGACGGTGAGTCCGAACAGCCTGCAGAGGAAAAGAGCGTGTTCGGAGGACTTTTCAAGGCGTGGTCTAATGCTTCTGAAGAATCTCTTTTAGCAGAGGCTGACGCAAAGAAAGCTGCCAAGGCGGCTGAAAAAGAAGCACAGGCGGCTGCAGAGGGTGCAGAGCAAAAGACGGCAGAGATGGGTGAGGCAGTTTCAGAGGCCGTTAAGGAGGCAGAACCTGTAAAGGTATCTGAACCCGCAAAACCTTCAAAACCTATGTTTGCAGCTTCATCACCATCCGGCTTTGATGAAAAGCCGCAGAGCAATTCACTCAAAAAACTGCTCATAGGCCTTGGCGTCGGTCTTGCAGCGATCATACTTATAGTCATCATCGTTTCGGTTGCATCAGGCGGTTCCACAATAGATGTAAGCGACTATGTTTCCGTTAAATTCAGCGGTGCCGACGGATACGGAAAAGCAGAGGTCGTCATCGACTACAATAAGATGCAGTCAGACTACGGCGAAAAGGTAAAGATAAAGAAACAGTCCACAGGAAACAGCGATCTGGATAAAATAGCAGATGCGTTCCTTTCAAACGCTTTTACGGTCTCAGACCTTGTAAAGTCATATTCGAAGGCTACAGTAAGCCCTTCTGCAAAGCTTAAAAACGGCGACGAGGTCAAAGTAACATTTGTTCTCGATGATAAAGGCTTTGAGGCTGCTACAAATTCTAAGATAAAGGCAGAGGAAAAGACATTTAAAGTAGAGGGACTTAAAGAGGTAACAGTTTTCGATCCATTTGATGACAAGAACATGGTTGTCGATATCGATGGTCTTTCCGGCGAAGGATATGCAGGTGTCAGCGCAGCATCAACCGCTGTTGTAAAGAATCTCAGATATAAGATCGATGGAAAGAACTCAAAGCTTCAGAACGGCGATAAGATAAAGGTCGTTGTTTCGGCACCTTATCATGAGGACGGATTTGAAGGATACTGTCATGAACTCGGATATCATCCTCTTTCTTCCGAAAAAGAGATCACCTTAAACGGCTTTAAAGAGCTTGAAAGCATAGATCTGTTTGCAAATGTCAAGGTAACATTTGACGGCGTGAACGGATACGGCACCGCAGACATCGACTCATCGGATGTTTCGATAAGCGACATCAAGTTTGTTGCGGACAATGTAAGCGAACTCAAAAACGGTGATGTTGTAAAGGTAGAGGCAAGGGCGACCGGATGGTATGATCTTAACGGAACTCTTAAGGAGCAGGGATACAAGACAGATGTTTATTCTAAGGAATACACTGTTTCCGGTCTTGAAGAGCTTGACACATACGACCCTTATGAGGATATCGAGCTTGTATATGACGGAATTTCGGGCGAAGCATCCGTAAAGGTGGAGATCGGAGATTCAAAAGAGGTTCAGTACTTCTCGTACAGATTCGATAAAGATTACGGCCTTTCAAACGGCGACGAGATAGAGCTTACCGCAACTGTTACAAATGAAGCCGAATTTATGGAAGAGTTCAAGCTCATCCCCGGCAAAGAACCCAAAAAGTATACGGTATCAGGTCTTTCACACTATCTTGAAAAAGAAGACGTGCTTGACGATGAAGGCCTTAAGACCATGCAGGAAGCTGCCGAAGATGCCCTCTTCTCAGACAGCTCATCATGGAGAAATTTCGATCTTGATGACCTTAACTACCTCGGATATATTACCTTTATCAAAAAGGACAGCGGATACGGAAAGAGAAACTTTGTAGACCTTATGTATGAACTTGATATGAAATATAAGTCAGATTCAAAAGATCATGTCAAGGCATATACAGTCGTAAGATTCTACGAGATCGTTGTTACCGATGAGGGAGCATGGAAGGCAGACATTTCAAATTATTCCGATCTTCTTGACGATCGTAATTTCAAGTACGAACACAAGGCAGAGGATGCAGACGGATATGAATATGAGACATGGACACTTTCGGGATTTGAAGATCTTGACGGCATGAAGAAGCAGATCATCAACGAAAACAGAGAAAATTATTTCTATGAAACATTTGATGTCGAAACAAAAAAGAAGTGATAAGCATTAAATAATAAGTCAATATCGGAGTCCGGGCTCGTTTTAGCCCGGACTTTTTTTAAATTGTGAAAAAAATATCTTTTATTATTTTGCATTTCGTGCTAGAATGTATAAGGTTGTATCTCTATGCGATACAGGCCGAAAATCCCATATTGATAATGAGGTTTAGTTATGGATGATTTTAAGAATAATCACGGCAATGAAGGTGATTTCGATGAGGTCGATGAGATCATAGACGCTGCCGAAGGCGATGTGATCGAGGTGGTTGATCCGTATGAATCCGAGGTCATTGAAGTCGAGATAAAAAAGAAGGATAACGTGGTAAAAAAGAAGGCAGAGCCCTTCAAACCTCAGGCACCCACAAAGAAGATCATGGATGCCGATTTTGACATGTTCAACCCTTCAACAACGGTTATTTTAAAGAAAGGCGCCGGCGAAGAAGATAAAAAGGATACCGGCAATAAAAAAGCCGAGTCCCCCGTTACTCCGCCGCCCGCGTCTAAAACACCTGCGCCGGCACCTAAGGCACCGGTACCTCCTGCTCCTTCAAAAGGGATAAATCTCGGGGCGGCAGCACTTGTAGGAAAGGGCCATGAAACTTCTGCCGGCGAAGCAACAGCTCAGGCCATAAAGTCTGAAGCACCCGAAGCTCCAAAGGAGCCTCCTGCTCCCAAAGGACCTGTCAGCCGGCCGCCAAAAGGAAAGATCAAGGATATCGATTTTGATGATCTTGAACCCATCGATTACAGATCAAATATTATAAAGAAGGGCGAGCCTAAAAAGGAAGAGCCTGTCAAAAAAACGGAGACGACCAGGAGTGCGGTCAATCCTGCTCTTGCCGGCGCTTCAAAAGCATCCGCATCATCTTCTGCGGCAAATCCTTTATTTGCAGGAAGCGGTGAGGAGTCATCCGCATATTCCTACAAGAAGAAAAAAGGCCTTGAGCTTTTCGGAAGACCTGTAGGGATAAAGACTCTTGCTATAGCGGCTGCTTTGGTGGTGGCTGTTATAATCGCCATAGTCGTTCTCTCGTCCGGCAAAAAGACTACCATAATCCTTGACAATTATACGACCATTTCGTTTGACGGAAACAGCGGAAGCGCGGTCGCAGTCGTTACCATAGATTACGACAAGATAGTATCCGATTACAGCGGTATCAAGATCAAGGATTCAAGAACTCTTAAAGAGATACTTGAGGCAACGGTCTCATATTCGCTTTCAAAGAGCGAAGAGATCAGCAAGGATGAAGTGGTATATCTCAATTGGAAGCTCGATACAGAAGGCTTCTCAAATGCGACCAATGCCGCAATAAAGGGTACACAGCAAAAACAGAGAGCGGATAAGCTTGAAGTGGTTGCAAACGAGTATGATCTGTTTGCAAATCTTTCGATAACCTTTGCAGGATATTCGGGAGAAGGAACCGCAGAACTTGACGCTTCAAAGGCAGAGCTTTCCGACGTAAAGTACAGCCTGTCAAAGACTACCGGACTTTTCAACAACGACGAGGTCGTTGTAACTGCCGCGGTAGACGGCTATGATGATATCAACGCGTACCTTTCAAAGAAGGGCCTTGCAGCAAAATCTTCAGAAAAGAAATATGTTGTTACCGGCCTTTCCGAGTATGAGAAATACGATCTGTTTGCCAATATGAAGGTTGAATTTGAAGGCTTCGACGGCGCAGGTAAGGTGACTGTCAGCGGAGATACCGGCATTGAAGGAGTCACTCTTGTTGCAGAAAAGGAAGACGGTCTCTTTAACGGCGACACATTAAAGATCAATGCCGTAGATGCAGATGGCAAGAATGCAAAGGATGTTCTTACAAAGAATCATTACAGCGGCGAGACCACAAAAGAAGTTACCGTCGAAGGTCTTAAAGAAACAGAGGAATATGACGCTTTTGCAGACATTAAGCTCAAGTATTCCGGAGTAATGCCGAGTGGCAGACTCAGCATCGACCCTGCCGATGTAAAGATATCCGAACTCATCTTTATGGCAGACAAGATAAGCGGTCTTTCAAACGGAGACACGATCAATCTTACGATAGCATGCGCTGACGGCTCCGATCCCGAAAAGGTTGCATATGAAAAAGGCTTCAAGCTTACGAGCGTTAAAAAGTCTGTAACAGTAGACGGAATCGGCAAATATATGACAGCCATCGAAGATATCAGGCCTGAAGATGTTAATTTTGTGGACAAAGCCAGCAGAGGAATAATGGATGAAGTAATAGCCGGCCACATCGATGAGAAGACGATCGCCGCGATCGATTATGCGGGTATGTATCTGCAGTATCCCAAATCAGATGATGTGACGCTTGCTTACAACGATTCCTTTGGCGGAGACATCCATAACAGACTTTATATGATCTATAAGGTCAGAATAAGCGATACATCCGGAACATTTGAATACTACTGGCCGATCCAGTATGCAAATATCGTTATTTCGGGCGACGGAGAACTCGAGATAAATACTTCGGCATACATTGCCGGACTTGCAGAATTCAGCGTCGGCGGAGATTCATATTACGGATATCAGTCATTGAATGATTTCATTGCATCATGCATCGTTCCCGGAGCGGATACATATGCTGCAGTGAACAATGTGACAAAATAAGTTTTTGCCTGGAGGCGCTTATAGCGCCTCCCTTTTTTTGTAAATTTTCAATAAAAGTTCTTGCTAATTTGAACAAAAAATAGTAAAATGTAATAGTGTTATCACGCTGGGGGGAATACCGGCTGATCAACGCATACTTTTAGACCGGAGGGTTATGTTATGAAGATCTATGAAACCGAAAACATCAGAAACGTTGTACTGCTTGGACATGCCGGATGCGGAAAGACAACAATGCTTGAAGCAATGGCTTATGTTACCGGGATTATAAGCCGTCAGGGACGCGTTGAAGACGGAAACACCATCAGCGATTTTGACAAAGAAGAGCAGAAGAGAGGATGTTCTCTGCAG
>CADAQV010000076.1 GCA_902790095.1 uncultured Lachnospiraceae bacterium
TTCTATCCTGTCATCATAATTGTTGGCCAACATTTTTTATCGTTTCTAGTATAGCACATAATTATACAGAATGAGCATAATATTTTCTAAAAATGCAAGAATTCTTCTCACCAATTCATCCTTCACTATTCATTCCTGACCGTTTTATTCATTACCCTGAACGAATTATAGTCATTGTTCTTTCATTTTTCAATACCCCCAGCGTGAACGGCAGTTTTTCTGCGTGAATAACATCTTTTTGTGTTATTTTTGCTGTTTTCGAAGTTGACCATCACGTCTCCTATACTTAATTCAGCGATGTCTGAATATGAACTTATCGATGCTGTAGGTATCCTCTTTGACAACATGGTTGAAGCCACTGCCGAGGGTGAATCCTGCGAAATATCGATAAATTCTATCAATGGCAAAACCATAATAACGACCACTAATCCATCACCCGCCATCACCTCAAAAGAACGTGCCTTGTTCTTTAAAAAAGGATATTCGACAAAGGAAGGTCACGGAAAAAAGCGTGGATACGGACTATATGAACTTTCAGAGCTTGTAGGCAAACATGGCGGCAAGATATTCCTTGAATAGAGGTATGATATATCCTATATATTTTTTTCTCCACGTCCCGACAGCTTATGACATTTTTTTAAAATTAAAATGACCGTTCTGTCAAAAATAAAAATCGTCCGGAGCGCGATTACCCCGTACTTTGTCTTCACTCTGAATCCGGTCTTGCTGACCGGATTTTGTCTTCACTAGTTTTTCAATTCTCTTCAAAGAAACTGCTTTTGCTGTAATTATCGGGAAAGAACGAGAAATCCGTTCTTTCCCAATAACCTGTTGTATCGGCATCTGTGTCGCTGCTTTCATCGTGATAATAACTTGCATATCGAGGGTCTTGCTTATATTTGTCGTACACCTCGGAATCCAAAAAATGCCAATGAATATACCCATACGCTATTGCCCTTATTTCAACTGTTCCTCCATCCTTATATCTGTATACAACCGGAAAAAACAGAACAAGCATTATTATAACCATAGCCAGAGCAACTATTATTTTCACTATTCTTTTCTTTCTCATGGAGCACCTCAATCGATTAGGCAATCCTCAATAATAGTTCATAACGACTTGTCAGGTACCGCCTGGATAGTGTAAAGGTATGACTTTTCCGTATCGTTTGCAATGCGTGATAATCTTATGCTCTTGTAATTTCCTGTCGCCTGCATGCGGAAAAAACCCTGCACATATCCGGGAGCGCAACGCTCATCAAGAGTATCCAGGTTCATAAATGCCATATACTTTTCTCTGTCCTCTTCTGCCACTTCATTTTCACAAAAATTTTTTATGGACTTTCGAAGGTCGGTCAGGCTGGCATATGTCTGAATACCAAGAGTTGAATACAGGCGGTCTGAAGCATCCCGTTCCGGATAGATAGCTGTGACAAGATCATATGTTGCAAAAAGGGCGTTGCTGTATTTTATCATTTCTCCTGCTGTTCTGACTTCTGTCTCGGCATCAAATGTTCGAAGCTGCATTGCAAGCATCGCCTTTTTGCTCGTCTTTGCAAGGCACCTTGCCCTGACTTTATAATATACTCCGTTTCGTATGTAATCAAGCTCCTGGACCGCGCCGCTTGCTATGGTATTCGTCACAAGCCTGTAAAGAGTCAGATAACGATTGCTCTTCTTTTTCTTAAATCCGTCCTCCAGCTCTTCTAAATGATCATATCCCAGTTCCTTAAGACGGTCCTTAAACACCTCGCTCACATATACGAATCTTCCCTCTTCCCCGGAAAATTCGACCAAAGCCAGCGAAGCCCCCTTGTCAGAGTCTTCATCGTCAAAATCTATTTCGGCGCTGAATGTATCAAGCGGATTTGTGCGTTGGAAATTAAAGCGCCCTATCTTCTCCCAGTATATCTTTTCTTCGTATGTCTCATAAAGGCCCGGATGGTCATCCAGATATTTTATAAAAGCATCCTCCGAAAGTGGTTTTGAATAATAATAACCCTGAAGCGTCTCGCAGCCGATAGAACGCAGGAACTTCATTTGTTCCTCCGTTTCAACGCCTTCCGCAAGGGTATGGATGCCGAGATTCTGCGCCATGAATATCATCGGTGCAAGCACCTGACGATTTTTTGCAGAAAAATCCTTTAAAAAGAGCATATCGAATTTCATAAAATCGAAATTGTAATTCTGCAGCATGTTTAAGGATGAATATCCGCTGCCGAAATCATCTATCCATATGGTGAAACCCGCCTCATTAAAAAGACTGAAAAGCCTGCGGAAGGATTCTACCTCCTGGAGCATGACTCCTTCTGTGATCTCAAGTTTTATGGCGGATGTGGGCACATCATATTCCTTAAGTATGCCGGTTATCCTTTCATACATATCCTTCTCTTTGAAATCGCCTCTTGAAAGATTTACGGAGAATGAATGAATAGGTGTTTCCCTCTCTATGAGCTTTCTGTAAAAAGCACATGTCTGACGAAGTATCGACATATCGAGTTCATAAATAAGACCGTTTTTTTCAAGAGCCGGTATGAAATCTGCCGGTGAGAGCATTCCCATATCCGGATCCATCCATCTTGCCAGTGCCTCAATGCTGCAGATCTTTTCTGTGAACGTACGGAAAACAGGCTGAAAAAAAGGAACGATATATCCTCTTTCTATCGCCTCAGGAAACTTTTTTACAATGCAATCCTCACTTACTGCCATATTGTCCCCTCCCCCTGTTTCAAAAACCTTGCGCCAACATAAGATTGTATTTATAATTATACATAATCAATACTTATTAGTCAATGCAAACCATAAAAACATAAAAAAACAAAAAAAAATTCAATATTACCCTGCGTTACCTATTGCTTGTGACGCAGCGTAATGGTGTATAAGAATGCATGTAAACAACAAAACGAAAGGGAAAAACGGAAATGTTAAGGATAAATGGATTAAGCAAGATCTATAAAGGCACCGACAAGGGGATCAGGGATATCGACCTGAACATAGAAAGCGGCGATATCTATGCCTTCATCGGGCATAACGGTGCGGGAAAGACAACACTTTTAAAAGCGGTCACGGGAATTCACCCCTTTGACTCCGGGTCGGTGACCATAGACGGGTGTGATGTAAAAAGCGAGCCGAAAAAAGCAAAAAGTCTTTTTGCGTATGTTCCTGACAATCCCGACATCTACGATTTCATGACAGGGATACAGTATCTCGGATTTATTGCAGATGTTTTCGGCGTGAGCATCCGGGACAGAGAAGAGCGCATAGCCAAATATGCGGATGCGTTTGAGATAACCTCTTCTTTAGGAGACCTTATAGGCGGGTATTCACACGGAATGAAGCAAAAGCTGGTGCTTATATCCGCTTTGATCCATGAGCCGAAGCTTTTGATAATGGATGAGCCTTTCGTGGGACTTGACCCCAAAGCCGCATACATTCTTAAGGAATATATGAAGGATATGACCTCGCGCGGCGGAGCCATCTTCTTTTCCACGCACGTGCTTGACGTTGCCGAAAAGCTTTGCAACAAGGTGGCGATCATAAAGGACGGACGCATAATAACGAGCGGCCTTATGAGCGACGTCCTTGCGGATAAGGCTTCACTTGAATCTGTATTTTTAAACACACTTGATGATGGGAGCACCAAACAATGAAAATGTTTTTTACTATATTAAAAAATGAGATGTGCAGCTTTGGCGGCATCAATGTCTTTATACATACAAAGGACCCTTCCGAAAAAAGAAGAAGGACCTTGCTTCTGTGCGCCTATGCAGTAGTATTTGCGGCTATAGCCGGATACATTACTCTTTCTTCGTATATGCTTGAAAAATACGGCGGCGGAAGATGTATCCCCATGCTTTTCACTTTGCTTGCCTCGCTTTTTTCTCTGTTTTTTGCATCGTTTCGCGCTAAGGGAACTCTCTACCGCGAAAAGGATCTCTGGCTTCTTTCATCGCTGCCTGTAAAAAGCACGCCCGTGGCCGCTGCAAGAACGATCAGAATATATGTAGACAGCCTGCTGATAACTGCCGTTATCATCCTGCCATCATTCATAACATATGGAATAATGGAAAAAACGGGAGTTTTGTTTTATATTCTTATCCCTGTCGTTCTAATTATACTGCCCCTGCTTCCTTCGGCCCTTGCGGCTTGGATGGGAATTCTGTTTGCCGCCATAATTGCAAGAGCAAAGCATAAGGTACTGTCGGAGGTAATACTTGCCATCCTGCTGATGGCGGCAGTTTTTGTTCCCATGGCGATCTTTTCATCGGGAAGCAGCGGCGGAGAAGCTGTGGAAGTCATATTCTCATCCCCCGGGGATATGTCCCGCGAAGAGGCGGAAAAAAAGCTGGGCGAGCTGATGGGGCGCGCCATCGAAGAACTTGAAGACGGCATGCCGGCTTTAAAAAGCTGGGGAAAGATATGGAACGGCGAAAATATACCCGGCCCGGCGATCTATTCTTTAATATCTGCCGCAGCGTTTTCCTTAACTGTATGCCTGATAGGGAAAAGCCTGTTTAAGCTTTCCGGGAAGCTTAAAAATGTATCCTTCCATCATGATTACGACCTTACAAAGCTTTCGGGGCATTCTCCGCTCTCTGCGCTTACAAGAAAAGAAGCCACAAGATATTTTTCAAGCGGGATATATGTTTCAAATACGATCATAGCTCCGATAATGTTGCTCGCTTTTTCCGTTGCGCTTTTGTTTGTCGATCCCGCAGCACTTATAAAAGGCAAGACACCTGTCGATCTGAATGTGACCGGCGCGCTTCCGTTCTTTTTAAGCCTGCCCGTATGTGTTATGGGAACTACATCTGTTTCCGTGTCGATAGAGGGAAATAACTGGTGGATCTTAAAAAGCCTTCCCGTAAAAAGCAGTGATGTATTTAAAGCAAAGCTTCGTTTTCAGCTTGAGCTTTATCTGCCTTTTTACCTGCTTTCGGAGGTCATTTTGCTGTTTTTCGTAAGGGCCGGAATCGTAACAAAGCTGTGGTTTTTGCTCTTGCCGCTTGTATATATAGTTTTTTCGGCCGTCTGGGGACTTTTCCTGAATATAAAATTCCCGAAGTTTTCATGGGAAAGCGAGACGGAGGTCGTTAAACAAAGCGCGTCCGTTGGGATAAGCATACTTGGAATATTTGCGGTCATCATCCCCGGCGCCGTCACGGCGTTGGTTCCGAGTGAGTTTTGCGGAGTGGCATGCTTATTGTTTATGGTGATTTTATGTGGTTTTACCCGGTTGATGTATAAGAAGGTGATGGGGACGGAGCTGGCGGCTGTGTAAGTGAAAATTGAGACCCGGGGACGGGGTCTCATTAGAATGCATTCTCCTTTATCTTTAAAAGTATCTCAAACACACCGGGGTTATCCTTTACTATAAGACACAGCTTTTCTCTTGTTCTTGATATGTTTTGGAAAAAGAGTCTTGGGAAGATGTATTCTCCTCCTTCTGTTTCCTTGAATTCGAGCTCTCCTTTTTCGCTGTAGCGAAAGGCGTCATCCATTATTATGACAACGTTGTCATATTCCTGTCCTATGACTTCCTGCGGGCCGACAGCGCCGGGCAAATATGAATCGCTGTTTTTTAAATATAAAGACTTTTCCGAAGTGATGAAGGTGTAGTTTTTATCGATATAAAACCGTACAATAGCCTCTGCTTCGGCAGGACCGTTTGCATATACAACATCTATATTCTTATAGCTCATCCGCTTTCTTGGGTCGTCGCGCAGATCGAGCATGTTGCGGATAAAATAATAACACTCTTCGTTTGTCCTTATACGGCCCGTAAGGCGTTCCTCGGTAAGGCCTTCAAGTGCGGAAAAATCTGTGCTTTTCCTATTTCTTTCGGCATCATATGACAGAATACAGCCTTTGATCCTTCCCTCATAATAGCTTCCGGTGATATGTTTTAAGGCATCTTCATTCATTATTTGAGTCTCGTCCACACATATCACCGGATGGGACTCCAGCCATTCATCGTTAACCGCATCTGCGGATGCGACGTCTATGTTTTCAAGCCTGTCATCCAAAAGCTTCAGGCCGTCACCTATCGTCCCGCAGTGGATCATGCCGACTTTCATATCTTTTGACAGGGTCCTGGCAATGTCATACAAAAGAAGGGTCTTTCCTGTGCCGGTGGGGCCTGTTATCCCAAAGAGGCAGCCGCCATCCGCCACCGACTTTATTATCCTGCTTTTTATATGTTCCTGCTGGTTATTAAGATAGTATTTTCCCTCAAGAAAGCTTTCGGGGTCGTTGAATAATGAGATAAGGTATTCTTTGGGCTTAAACAGCTCTTCTATATGATCGTCCCTCGCGGTATCTATCTGCTTTATCTCTTCTGCAAGGGCTTCGAATGACGAAACGGAAAGGTCATTATCTTCATATTTATAGACTTTTATATTATTGCCCTCTCCCATGCAGGTAAAGCTGACTATTTTTGATGCGGCATGCGAGAGATAGTATCTGTTTTGAACAAGCTGTTTTTTTATCTTTTCTTCTGTGACTGCCTGGCTCTTAAGCTCAACATTGATCACCTTATTGTCCGCAGATATCTTTAAAAGGTCGAATTCTTTTCCTATCTGCGGAATGGTAAAGGAATAGAACCAGTTTTCAAAGCAGCGCGAAGGGACGCCCAGCTTTAAAAGAGCATCCACTATAAGTCTTATAAGATATATTTCTTCCTCCCTGGCCTTGATGGTATCCCTTCTGCCGGAGAGCGCTTTTTCATAAAGCGGACGTAGGCCGGGATCGATATTCCTTGAGATCGTAAACAGATTTATCGCACGCATAACTTTTTCCTCAAAAAGACCGTTTTCAGCGTTCCATACTGGGCGCTGCCTGCCGCCGGCAAAAAACTTGCGCCGGCAAAAGAATGTATATATAATTATACATTGGCAATACTTTTTCGTCAATGCAAACCCAAAATCATAAAAAAACAAAAAAATTTTAATATCACCCGGCGTCACCTATTGCTTGTGACGCCGCGAAATGATGTAATATGGCACTTGTAAACAACATTTGCGAAAGGAAAAAAGGCTTCTTTCATCGCTGCCTGTAAAAATCACGCCCGTGGTCGCTGCAAGAACGATCAGAATATATGTAGGCAGCCTGCTGATAACTGCCGTTATCATCCTGCCATCATTCATAACATATGGAATAATGGAAAAAGCGGGAGTTTTGTTTTATATTCTTATCCCGGTCATTCTAATTATACTGCCCATGCTTCCTTCGGCCCTTGCGGCTTGGATGGGAATTCTGTTTGCCGCCGTAATTGCAAGAGCAAAGCATAAGGTACTGTCGGAGGTAAT
>CADAQV010000077.1 GCA_902790095.1 uncultured Lachnospiraceae bacterium
GCGGGGTGGATAACAAGGCTCTTAACATCGGCAACGTTTGCAAGAAGTGAGAAGATCTTTAAGTTGTCGATGAACTTCCATGCTTCTTCCTGGCCGCCCTTTACCTCAAATGTAAAGATCGAAGCGCCGCCGTTAGGGAAGTATTTCTCATAGAGCGCATGATCGGGATGACCGGGGAGAGAAGGGTGATTTACCTTTTCTACCTTGGGGTGGTTCTTTAAGAACTCTACGACCTTCTTTGTGTTCTCGGCATGTCTTTCAAGCCTTAAGGACAGAGTTTCAGTTCCCTGAAGAAGAAGGAATGCGTTAAAAGGTGAAATGGATGCACCGGTATCGCGAAGGAGGATCGCGCGGATAAATGTAACAAATGCAGCAGGACCTACAACATCATAGAATGATACACCGTGGTAGCTGGGGTTTGGAGAGGCGATATTCGGATACTTTCCGCTTGCCTTCCAGTTAAATTTTCCGGATTCAACTATAACGCCGCCGAGTGTGGTTCCGTGTCCGCCGATAAACTTTGTTGCGGAATGTACAACGATATCTGCGCCGTGCTCGAAAGGACGAATGAGGTAAGGTGTACCGAAGGTGTTGTCCACAACTACGGGAAGTCCGTGCTTATGTGCGATCTCTGCAATAGCATCGATATCCGGAATGTCGGAGTTGGGATTTCCGAGAGTCTCTAAGTAGATGGCTCTGGTGTCGGGCTCTATGGCTCCTTCAACCTCTGCAAGGTCGTGTGCGTCAACGAATGTTGTCTTTATGCCATACTGGGGAAGCGTATGTGAGAGGAGGTTGTAGCTTCCGCCGTAGATGGTCTTCTGCGCAACTATATGTCCGCCGCCGGCCGCAAGTGCCTGAATGGTGTAAGAGATGGCTGCTGCTCCGGATGCGACTGCAAGAGCTGCGCTGCCGCCTTCAAGTGCGGCTATTCTCTTTTCGAAAACGTCCTGTGTGGAATTGGTAAGTCTTCCGTAGATGTTTCCGGCGTCTGCAAGACCGAAACGGTCTGCAGCGTGCTTGCTGTTGTGGAATACATATGATGTTGTCTGGTAGATCGGAACCGCTCTTGAATCTGTTACGGGGTCTGCCTGCTCCTGTCCTACGTGTAACTGTAATGTTTCAAATCTATAATCGCTCATGGTCTGTCTCCTTTTCTATGGGTGTTTTTTATTATTTGTTGTGATTGTTTTTTTGTTGTGATCGTTTTTTTGTCATTTTTGTTTTTGGCTTTCTCCCTGCCCTTTATACGGCACGGGAGTTACACATTCGCATGCTCCTTTTACAGTATCTAAAGGTTATTCTGTTTTTCATCTTCCGTGCCTCCTGTTCGTTTAAGATGGCTCTATCATAGCATCGGAAAACAAAAAAGAAAATTCGATGGATTTTATCGCCGGTGATAAGCATCGGTTATCACAAAAAAAGAGCTGCCCCTGCTATCGGACAGCTTTCTTTTGTATTTCTTTAGCCGGAATACCCGCCAAAACGATGCCGGGCTTTGTAAATGTCTTTGCCACGACCGCATTCGCGGCTATTGTGACATTATCGGGAATACTTATGGGCCCTATAATTGAAGCACCGACTCCGACATTGACATTATTACCTATCTTTGGAGCGCCCGACATTGGTGTCCCTTTGTTGCCGAGGCAGTTATCTCCGTGCAGCTGACAGTTTTTTCCAAGCCTGGCATCCGGATGGATATTTATGCTGCCGGCATGCCATATCCTAAGCCCAATCTCCGCACAGTTTGGATGTATAATAACTCCGCATTTGTTTGCAAGATTGTTCTTCCTGCGCTCCCAAAGCAGGGAACGGATGTAATGAGCGTTGTTGACATGGTACTCCAAATGGCGCAGACTATGCATTATCCTCCAGAGGCAGTAATCCTCATCCTTTATGAGCCATAGATGAAGAAGATGCCTGGGCGTTTCTGTATACAGTTTTTTTTCATACATCAGGTATTTTTTGAGGTCCTTTTTTGTTTTTATCATTTTTTTCCTCATTTTTCTTTGCGGGTGAGAAGGCAGCAGCACTCTACATGCTCCGTGTGAGGGAACATGTCCACGGGCGAGATATTTTTTGTGCGATATCCAATTGTTTTGAAATACTCAAGATCCCTTGCAAGGCTTTCGGGCCCGCAGGATATGTAAACCACCTTTGCGGGATGAAGCACGGCCACGGAATCCATAAAGCTTTCGCTGCTTCCGCTTCGCGGAGGGTCCATAAAGACCACATCGGCAGTATTGCCCTCTGAAGCCATGCGTTCCATGACTTCACCGGCATCGCCGCAGATAAAGGTCACATTTGAGATGCGGTTAAGCTTCTTGTTTTTTATTGCATCTGCGACTGCATCCTGATTCAGCTCGATGCCTATAACATTTTTAGCCGACCCTGCGCAGGCAAGTGATATGGTGCCTATGCCGCAATATGCGTCTATGACAGTCTCGGTTCCCTTAAGGCCGGCAAGCTTTATGGCTTTCCGGTAAAGGACCTCTGTCTGCACAGAGTTCACCTGATAAAACGATCCGGGTGATATAATAAAACGCTTGCCGCAAAGGACATCTTCTATATGTCCCGGTCCGAAAAGAGTTATGTTTCTCGGCCCCAGAACAAAGGTTGTATCGCGCTCGTTTACATTTAAAATAACGGTGGTTATTTCGGGATGGGCTTTTGTAAGCGCCTTTATAAAATTGTTCTTTGCGGGAAGAACAACGGATGAAAGGACGAGTATTACCATTATCTGCCCCGTGGTATGCGCTGCGCGTATCATCACGTGGCGGATAAGACCGTAGCCCGATACTTCGTCATAATACTTGTACTTAAACGACTTAAACAGGTCGCGCAGCGTGTGCATTATGGCATCCGCGCGTTCGTCCTCTATAAGGCAGTGCTCTACGGGAACGAGCTTGTGTGAATACTGCTCGTATATACCGAAGGCGGGGCGCTTTTTGGCGTCGAGGCCGAAAGAGCAGGTGACCTTGTTGCGGTAATGGAAAGGGTCTTTCATTCCGATCACCTGATCTACGCTTATGCCTTTAAACAGTTCTGCCAGAGTCTTTCTTTTGTCCTTTAACTGTTTATCGTAGTCCTCGCCTATAAAGCTGCAGCCTCCGCATTTGCTTACATAGGGGCACTTGATATTGTTATCCATAATTATTCCTCACCGGCCATTGCCTCGGGATCGAATACTTCGTCAAATCTTTCGCTTGTCAAAAAACCAAGCTTTACGCAGGCTTCTTTTAAGGATATGTCCTCTGCAAAAGCAAGCTTTGCGGTCTTTGCGGCATTTTCATAGCCGATGTAAGGATTGAGGCAGGTGACGAGCATAAGAGAATTGTGAAGATTGTCATGCATCTTCTTTTTGTTTGCCTTTATACCTACGCAGCAGTTGTCATTGAAGGATCTTATTCCGTCTGCAAGCAGACGAACGGACTGAAGGAAGTTGTATATCATGACGGGCATAAATACGTTAAGCTCGAAATTGCCCTGGCTTGCGGCCATACCTACGGCCACATCGTTTGCCATTACCTGAACTGCGACCATCGTCATAGACTCACACTGGGTGGGATTCACTTTACCGGGCATGATGGAGCTTCCCGGTTCGTTTGCCGGTATGGTGATCTCGCCCAGGCCGTCCCTCGGTCCGCTTGCAAGCCATCTTACATCGTTTGCTATCTTCATCATATCTGCCGCAAGTGCCTTTATGGCGCCGTGAGCGGCGGTGAGCTCAGATTTGGAAGTGAGAGCGTGATATTTGTTCTTTGCGGGCACAAAGCTCTTTCCCGTAAGTTCGGAAACAGCCTTTGCTGCTTCTTGGTCAAAGCCCTTCGGCGCATTAAGTCCTGTGCCTACAGCAGTTCCGCCAAGAGCGAGCTCTGAAAGGGCGGGGATGCAGCTGCATATAAGCTCTATGTCGCGTTCAAGAGAAGCTCTCCAGCCGCTTATCTCCTGCGCAAAGGAGATCGGAACGGCATCCTGCAGATGGGTCCTTCCCGATTTGATGATGCCTTTATTTTCCGCTTCAAGTTTTTTAAAGGTCTCGATCAGGATGTTGATGGAAGGGATAAGCGTATCCTCTATCTCGCATACGGCTGCGATATGCATGGCTGTGGGGAAGGTATCGTTTGAACTCTGCGACATGTTGCAGGAATCGTTTGGATGCAGGAGCTTTTCGCCGGCCATCTCATTTCCCCTGTTTGCGATAACTTCGTTTACGTTCATGTTCGACTGCGTGCCGCTTCCGGTCTGCCATACGGCAAGGGGAAAGTTGCCTTCAAGCTTTCCTTCCCTTATCTCTTCGCACACCGCGCAGATAAGATCCTTTTTCTTTTGGCCCATCCTTCCGAGGCGGAAATTGGCTATGGCCGCCGCCTGCTTAAGATATGAAAATGCCTTGATTATCTCACCCGGGATCTTTTCCGTTCCTATTTTGAAGTTTTCAAAGCTTCGCTGTGTCTGCGCACCCCAGTATTTATCTGCGGGGACCCGGATCTCTCCCATGGAATCATGTTCTGTTCTGTAATTCATTTTGTTCTCCTTGTCAGCGGGTATTCTTTGTTTTCGATACGACCATTATATATAAAACCCCCTGCTTTGTCTTTATGTTTTTGAAAAAATCCATGAATAAATGTATCATTGATTTTTTTTCTCCTTTGCAGTATACTGTTTAGAATGCACGTAGTATGTGCTGAAGAGAAACGGAGGACTAAAAGGGATGCTCTTTAGCTCTATGGTCTTTCTCTGGTGCTTTTTGCCCGTGGTCATACTGGGTAACCACATCTTGAGCATAAAATGCAACAGGAAAAACCGATTAAGATACAAAAATATATTTCTGCTGATCTGCAGCCTTTTCTTTTATGCGTGGGGCGGGATATATTACCTTTTGATAATGATCTTTTCCATAGGAATAAACTTCCTTGGAGGTTTTCTTGTTGACCCTGCAAAGCGTAAGCCCGGTGCACGGAAAAGAAATCTTGTACTGGTGATCGCCTTGAACCTTCTGGTGCTCATCATATTCAAATATTTCAATATGATAGTTGCCATTATAGAAAATATAATGGAAACAGGCGCCGGAGGTATCGTAGATGCGATGCTGTTCATGGAGGGCACGGGTGAGCTTGACCTTCCCCATATAGTTCTTCCAATCGGAATATCATTTTTCACATTCCAGTCGATGTCATATGTCATCGACGTTTACAGGGGCGATGCAAAGCTTCAAAAAAGAATTTGGGATTTCGCGCTTTACGTATCCTTCTTCCCGCAGCTTATCGCGGGCCCAATTGTCAAGTACAGCGACATTGAAGACCAGCTCACAAAAAGGAGCGAAAAATTCGAGCTCATCGCCTCCGGACAAAAACGTTTTATTTACGGCCTTTCAAAAAAGGTCATTATTGCCAATACCTTCGGAGATATAGCCGACAAGATATGGGCACTTGAAATAGACAAGCTGTCAAGCCCTATGGCGTGGCTTGGCATGATCGCCTACACCATCCAGATATATTATGATTTTTCGGGATATTCCGACATGGCCATCGGTATAGGAAGGATGCTTGGCTTTAGTTTTAAAGAGAATTTCAATTACCCCTATACGTCACTTTCCGTGCAGGATTTCTGGAGAAGATGGCACATGTCGCTTTCCACCTGGTTCAAGGAATATGTTTATATCCCGCTCGGAGGAAGCAGAAGGGGGCTCGCAAAGACCTGCCTCAATGTCTTTATCGTGTTCCTTCTCACCGGAATATGGCACGGCGCAAACTTTACGTTTATTGCGTGGGGAGTCTTCTATGCGCTTTTGCTTATTATAGAAAGGCTGTTCCTCGGAAAGCTCCTTGCAAAGAATCCCGTAAAACCCATCAACTGGGCATATACCATGTTTGCGGTGATGATCGCATGGGTATTCTTCAGGTCCGATAACATCTCGCAGGGCTTCACCTTTGTGACAAGACTCTTTGCGGGCTCAAACAATACCTATTCGGTATTCTCTTACCTTTCGATGGAGGTAATGGTACTGTTTGTGATGGCAGTCCTTTTCTCGGGACTTTTGCAAAGACCCTTGATCAAATGGTTTGAAAAGACGAAGGAAAAAGAAGGCTTTATGTATGCCGATTTTGCGATTCAGATGATCCTTCTTTTTATTTGCATTTTGAAGCTCATAAGCGGAACTTACAACGCATTTATTTATTTCCAGTTCTGACGGCTTTCATGCCGATCGGGCAAAGAGGTTTTTAATGGAAGAAAACAACAACAAAAACAAAAAGGGCGCATACAGGCGGATGATCCTGATCTTCAGGTGGTTTCTCGTTCTGCCGACACTGGCGTGGATATGTATATGCCTTATCGGCCTTGCGGTGCCCGAAGTAAAAAAGACCGTGGATTTTGACACGGGCGAAAACAGGGAAAAGGCCAAGCCGCCCTCAGAGTTTTCATCGGACTATTTCAAAGAACTTGAAACCTATTACAATGATGTGGCACCGTTCAGATCGGCCCTCATAACCCTTGAAAAGAATATATCATCATTTATCGAGAGCCCCTACAACAACGGCCTCAGAGATTCTCTTGTGGCAATGTTTCACTCCGGCGAGACAAAGCCTTCCGCTACCGAAAGCAGCAGCAGC
>CADAQV010000078.1 GCA_902790095.1 uncultured Lachnospiraceae bacterium
CCTTACAAGCTCACACCGGTCACCGGCACCGCTGTTGAAGACGATTTCATCCCGTCCGTAAGAGCCGAGAACGGCACCGCCGTATTCAAGCTCAGCTTTTTCCAGGATTCCCCTTGTCGTCATTTCGGCAAGGGCGTTTTTGAGGACATGGTAGCCATCCGGGAAATTGTTGCTTCCCGATGCGCTCACCCGGCTGCCGTCTGAAAACTCAGCTTTAAAGGACATGGAAGTTCCGTCCAAGACTCCGGGTGGATTGGCGCCGTGAAAACCGTCCCAGCCGTATACGTTGCAGTCTGAAAAAAGCTTTGCCATTTTCTTTGTAAACTCGCTTCCCCCGCTTATCTTACCGAAAGGCTTATCTTCGTCTATGTATCCGTTTTCCCCGTAGCGGCTTCGGCGCATGAGGCTTACCACCTTGCCGCCTTCTTCGTTCATCTCGCCTAAATATACTTCAAGCTCTGCCGAGCAGTTATTTACGGAAAGCTCAAAATTTACCACATATACCCCTTCAGGCAAAGGAGAATGCTTTACTGAGCCTTTTTTTGCCGCAGCGGCATTCATTTCCTTTACCCTTTTGTCAAGATCCTTCATTCCGAAAAGCTTATCAAAAACAGACATTTTATTTCCCCCGTTTTCTTCCAAGTTGCAAATAATCATTTGATCAACACGGCCGCAAATGCGGGAATCAAAAGATCATTTGCATCTTTCGCGAGCGCAGAATCATTTGTCAAAAGGCAGCCGACTATCTCACTGCCACCCAGGCCGCCAATATCCAAATGTACATCCTCTGCCGCTGTATTAAATGCTATGTAAATACTCTCGCCTTCATATGTTTTCTTTATTACGCATACGTTTTTGTCAGACCTTTCACTTACGACACAAGCCTCGCCTTTTCTTATCTCTTCATAAGCGTTTCTGAGCCTTAAGACCTGACAGATATAATTGTATATCGAATTGCCGTCCTTTATCTGTTCATCAAGAGCCGGGAATATCTGCTGCATATCCTTGTCCATATTTTCGGGGCCCTTGCACATGCCTGCCGCATCAGGGTCGCTGCTCCACATCATCGGAGCCCTTTTGTTTTCATCCGCTCCGCTTCCCTTCATTCCAAGTTCTTCTCCGTAATACATGAATACGTTTCCGGTCATCAAAAGGTTCATGGCCTGGGCGAGCTTTACTTTGTTTTCCTTTGTATCGCCGGGATAATAACCTGCGCTCCTGCCCATATCGTGGTTTGTATAAAAAGGAGCGTCGATGGCATTTTCATATGCCTTAAGGCCGCCTGAAAGATCCGTAATGGCATTTGCATATGTCATGGCATTCGAATGCTTTACAGAAGATGCTATTTTGCCCGATGTATCGGCAAAAGCGAAATTAAAGACGCTGTCTATGCCCGATGCGTAATACGGCAGATATCCTGTCATATCCATCCATACCTCGGCTACCAGATACATATCCTCATCTTTGGACTTTACATAGGAATTAAGCCATGAAAGGACCTCGGTATTTGCATCGGGATTCCCTGATACATATTCCTTTACGCCGTCGAGCCTGAAGCCCTTAACGCCTTTTTCCATCCAGAAATCCACTATCTTTTCCACTTGTCGTCTTACATCTTCGTTTTGAAGATCAAGATCGGGCATCTCTCCCCAGAAAGGGGCCTCGTAATACCATTTGGTTCCGGAAAGCACGTGATAGCTGCTGCCTTTATGTTCCTTTGTGAAATTGTAATATGCAACATACGGGCAGACAGTCAGGTCAGGTTCCTCGTCATCCTTTAAGGTGCGCAGATATGAAGACGCCTCCCTGAACCATTCATGTTTTGAGGATGTGTGATTTATGACCAGATCAAAGATAAGTCTTATTCCCCTCTCTTCGCACTCCTTCGAAAGGTTTTCGAAATCTTCCATACTGCCGTATACTGGGTCGATGGCATAATAATCCTTGACATCATATTTGTGATAGGTATCCGAAGGACAGACGGGCGAGAGCCAGATGCCGTTAAAGCCCATATCCTGAATGTAATCGAGCTTTGATGCCACACCGTTCAGATCGCCTATGCCGTCACCGTCGCTGTCACAGAAGCTGTAGACGAACACCTGATAAACGCTGCCGTATTTGTCTTTTACCGCCTCCGGTTCCTTTGTATTGTACGTTTTCATAAGATCAAGTGCCGTATGGGATAAAGTATTTTCGCTGCTTTCCTCTACGCTTTCGGCCTCTGTTTCAGATTCCGACGTCTTTTTAGGCAAGGTCTCTTTTACTTCGGTCTCCGGCTCACTCTGCGTCGATGTGTCCGCAGTCTCTTCCTTTGCAGCACAGCCCGCAAGCAGTAAAAGCACAGGCAGCATCAATTTGCTTACTCGTTTTATCATAATCTTAAGCTTTCTTAGTTTTTTCTTCTTTCTCTTCCGTATCCGCTACCGAATAAGAGGGCGTAAAGGAACCGCCACCGCCCATCTTGTAATAATTGCGGAAGATCCTGTCCGTAACGATCTTTACACCGTCCATGTTCGTTCCGAGAAGGATGACCAAAAACTGCTGACGGCTGTAGCGCGTCATAACATCGACGCTTCGCATGGCAAGGTGAATGCTCTGTTCCATGTAATACATGGCCTTTTCAAGCTCTTCGGGCAAGGGAGTCTCTCCCTCTGCCACTTCAAGGCTGATCATTACCAGTTTAAAAGGATGCGAAAAACGCTTTTCAAGGTTGGTTATGAATTCGAACAGCTTTGTAAACTCACGGTATTCCGCCATCATAGCGCCGGAATAGCTTCCGCTCACATGCATGCCCGAAGCAAGACGATTCACATTGATATTTTCGGCAAAAGGCTCGTCCTCCTCCTGACTGTAGAAGTTTAAGTCTCCTTTGCCGTTCTGCTTAACATGATACAGTGCCTTGTCCGCCCTGTTGTAGGCGCTTATGTAGGTATCTTCCGTGGTGGTCATTACAAGCCCCGCCGAAAGCGAGCCCACCGATATTTCCGGGTCGTCATCCTTCTTTTCATTGAATTCGTACATTATCTCGCGGGCCTGTTTTTCCGCAGATTCCTTTGAGATTTTTTTCATGAAATGCAGGAATTCGTCTCCGCCGAGGCGGCAGCTTACCGCATTTTCGCTGTGGTCCTTAAGGCATTCTCCCATGACCTTAAGTATCTTGTCGCCCGCCTCATGGCCGTAGGTGTCATTTATCTTCTTCAAGTTGTCGACATCAAAGAACGCAAAGCATCCGGGCGTCTCTTTCATGGCCTGGGCTATAGTCACCTCGCCGCTGGTCCTGTTCAAGACACCTGTGGTGATATCAACATTGTCCTGGGTGGTGAAGGACTCCATGACCTGCTGAAGGAGCGCCGAAGAAGCCTCCATTTCTCCTGCGTTTCCGCTTCTTTCGTTTTCCTTTACAAGTTCAAGCTTTCCTTCGTCAAGAAGCTTTAAGAACACATCTGTGAATTCGGGATCAAACTGCCTGCCCCTTCCTTCGACATATTCGTTTCTTATGCGTTCCCTATCGATCGCCTTTCTGTAGACACGGTTTGAGCTCATGGCATCAAAAGCGTCCGCTATGGCAACTATCCTTGCGCCTTCGGATATCTCCTTACCCTTAAGGCCTCTTGGATAGCCCCTGCCGTCATATCTTTCGTGGTGACTTCCGGCTATATCGTCGGCCACGCCAATGATTATCTTGTTCTTTAAGATATCCTCTCCCATGGTCGTATGGGATTTGATGATATTGTATTCGACCTCCGTCAGTTTTTTGGGGTTGTTCAAAATGGAATCGGGTACGCCGATCTTTCCGATATCATGCAGAAGAGCAGCATACTTAAGCTCTGTCACTCTCTCTTCATCCCACCCCAGGGCCTCTGCCAAAAGGACCGCATACCGGCTGACTCTTGTGGAATGACCCTTGGTGTACGGGTCTTTTGCGTCTATCGCATTTGCAAGAGTCTGAATGGTCTGATAGGACATCTGCTCTATCTTCCTGCTTCTTTCTTCGGCAACAGCCGTCTGTTTTGCGACCTCTGCATTGAGGCTTTCGGTGTATTCAATATTGCGAAGCGAAGCTTTATGATATTGATACATTGCAAGCCCGGTAAAGATGGAAATACTTATGTAAAGTATCGGAAAACGGCTTATAAATTTGTCATTATAATATGCCCGCAGTTTTTCGTTAAGGGGAGTGTAAAAAAGAATTATATACAGGATCGAATAATAGACCGACAAAATGATGCCGTTTCTGACACTTACAAAATAGCAAAGGCCTATTGGCAAAAGCAGCGACCACAAAAGCGCAGATCCTTCTCCAACCGCCGAAAAGGCATAGATGGTAAAAACTATGCCGCAAAAAACAGTTGGTATAAGAGCCGCAAGCTCTCTCTTTTTAAGATATCCGGCACAAAAGGCACAGGATACACCGCCAAGCAATGTCAGCACGGACGCAACCAGCATCGGAATATCTCTGCTGTAAATATTGATGCTGGTAAGTACAATACCGAGCCCTGCCGTGACCACGCTTACAAGGGTAAGCGCTGTCAGATTCTGTTCAAGACGCTCACCCGTAAACGTTGACCTGCCCATCAGGTCCCACATTTCTTTTATTTTTCCCGTCAATGATCTTTTTTCTTTATTCACTCAAACCTCCGGAGCAGCTGATCATTTACCCATTATGTCAGAAGCATTTCTTTTCGTGCGCCTGGGGGCATTTTCCCGCCTTGTCGCACTTGTAGCAGACTTCATTCGGACACTTATCATCCGCAAAAAAGCTTCTTATATTGTCATATGTCGTATCGGCGATATTGGTCAAAGCTTCTTTTGTAAGAAATGCCTGATGTGATGTTACTATGACGTTGGGCATCGAAATAAGCCTTGCAAGGGTATCGTCATTTACGATATGGTTCGAATAGTCGTGGAAGAATACATCCGATTCCTCTTCATAGACGTCAAGGCAGGCCGCTCCTATCTTTCGAGCCTTGATACCTTCTACCAATGCCTCGGAATCGATAAGGCCTCCTCTTGAGGTATTTATTATCACAACGCCCTTTTTCATCTTCTCCATGCTCTTTGCATTGATCATGTGGAAATTTTCATCGGTAAGAGGACAGTGAAGAGAGATTATGTCACTGCGCTGCCAAAGCTCGTCAAGAGAAACATATTCTATCCCCGAATCCTTAGCGGGGAATTTATCGTTTGCTATTACATTCATGCCAAAGCCGCGGCAGATGTCGATAAATATCCTTCCTATCTTTCCCGTACCGATAACTCCGACTGTCTTTCCGTGAAGATCGAAGCCTGTCATGCCGCTTAAGCTGAAATTGAAATCACGTGTACGGATATAAGCCTTATGTATTCTTCTTATGGATGTCAACAGGAGTGCCATTGCATGCTCTGCCACCGCATACGGAGAATATGCCGGCACGCGGACGATATGTATACGGCCGTATGCGTATTCTATGTCGACATTATTGTAGCCCGCGCATCTTAGGGCTATCAGTTTTACGCCCATCTTTACAAGTTCGTCTATGACATCTTTATTGATATCGTCGTTTACGAAAATGCATACGGCGTCGGCACCCTCCGCAAGTTTTACTGTATCACTTGTAAGCCTTGTCTCAAGGTATGTGACGTCAAATTCACCTTTAATGTCCGAATCCATAAAGGACTGCTTATCATAATCCTTTGCATCAAAAAATGCTATCTTTGTCTTTTTCATGACCGGTATCCTCCTGTTCTGTCGGTAAATATCATCAATAAAAACCAAGCCTTGTCTTGATCGTAAGCTTTTCCGAGAATTCCTTTTCGGATGATGCCGCAATAAAATCATCCCTGTCAAGGACGACCTTGCCGCGTCCCGCAAGCTGTGCCCTTAAGGCGCCCTTTGACCATGTCCTTTCATAAAGGTTCCTTACAAATCTGGCATTGGCAAATTCCTTTGAAGAAAGGGTCGAATCGGAAATGCTCATAAAATAATTATATGCTTCTTCCTTTAATTCATCCGTGTATTCAAAGTGTTTTCTCACCATGAGCATGTATATCTCAAACAGCTGCTCTTTGGTGTAGTTCGGGAAATCGATAATGTAGGGCATCCTGCTTCGAAGACCGGGATTGCCTTTCATAAGTTCATCCATTTCATCCGTATATCCGGCCATGACGATAAGCATATCATCGCGGTGATTTTCCATTTCCGAAACAAGGGTCGTAAGAGCTTCTTTTCCGAAATCGTTTTTGCTCTGATCGCTTGCGTACAGAGAATAGGCCTCATCTATAAACAATACGGAACCGTACGAATCGCGGCAGATGGAAGATGTTTTTACGGCGGTCTGTCCGACAAATTCGGCTACAAGATCACGGCCGGTGTATTCAAGAAAGGCTCCTTTTCTAAGGATGCCCTCCTCTTTCATTATCTGTCCGATTATCCTTGCGACCGTTGTCTTGCCCGTACCGGGCGCACCGGTAAATCTCATGTGGATGCTTGGCCTGTCAAGCTTTTCGTCTCCCATTGAGAATTTGACCTGAGCGATGATCTCCTTGATCCTTTCTGTGATCTTTTCCATGCCGATCATTTCGTAAAGCGACTCATATCCCTTGTTTTCAAGCGCCTTCTCATCCACATATCCNGCCCGTGGTGACGGTAAGGGAATACTCTTCGCCTTTGGCGCTTTTTTCCGATATGCCGGCTGCTTTTTTAAGCATGACCTCACCGGCGATCTTGAAAACGGACTTAAAGCCGTAAAACCGGCCGTCCTTTTTCTCCTGCCTGATCTTTCCGGAAATGAGATCGAATATTCCGGTATCCACCGAAAAGCCTTTGTCGTTTAAGATATTCCAGAATACCTCCATCAAAACGCAGTCATGAAAAGGAGGCACCGCAACTGTCTTTACGATCATCTGATCGGAAAGCAGGGATATGGCGTCATCAAGAGAGCTCTTTTCAAGGAAAGGTATCCTGAATGCAAATACATAATCGTCCCGGAAAGAATCAAGCCGGCGCAAAAAATCGCGAAGCTTATCCTGCCTGTTTTTTTCAAGGAAAGCCGAGACATCTATGCCCACTATACCGTATGTATTATTATCAAGGTTATCGATCAGTCTTTGAACAAGAGTATCTGCATCCATTCGTCCGTCTTTTAATTCGTCGCCCAATATGACTTCATAATAACCCGTTCTTTTCCCGCTCTCTTCTCCGTATACACCCTGTCTCATCAAAAAGTTTGCATAAGATGAAATAAGTGTTGTGAATCCGCATCCGGGATCCATTGCAAATACTATGCTTGTCTTTCTGATGACATCAAGAGCATCGTTATCGGCAAACAGCGGAATGCTTTTATTCAGCTCTTCCGCAAGTCTGATATAATCGTCGACTCCGTAATATGCCACAAATACAGCTCTCATAAGAGCGGAAATGTCTTCGTTGTTCTTTTCGTCATATTCCGCAAAAAACATGTCGGATACCGCGCTTATATCGCCAAATGCCTTGTTCCAGGCATAGGTAAGGTTTTTGCGGCAGTCCTCCTCCGTGTTTCCGTCAAGAAAGAATATGGCAAAGGTAAACCTGTAAACACCCATCTTTGCATTGCAGTCTTCAGGCAAAGCATCTTCTATTTCCTTCCAGAAGCTCCCTAAAAGCTCCATTCTTTCCGACGCAAATTCATAATTTATGGATATTCTTGAAATAAAACGAGTCATTGTTTCCTCCGTTTGCCGCATATAAGATCTATTTGTTGCTTTTTATGGAATCTCTCAGTTTTAAAATACGGTTTGTCTTCATTTCGGCTATTTTACCGGTCGCCTCTCCCTTAAGATAATATTCCATCAGCCTGTCTTTGTCATAATCTCCGAGCACAAGCTGCGCACGGCAAAGGTAATAAAGCCCTATCACGGAAGAGACCTCATCGAGCTGAATTTTTTCAAGTGTCCTCTTTGCAAAGAAAAGAGCATCATCGTAACCGTTACAAACAAATGCATTCAATTCTCCAAGGTTGGTGATACCAAAATAATCGAGCTTTACAAGATAGTTTTCGGGGGAGATATGTACCACATTTGCCCCCGATATTGCCGCGATCTCTTTTATCAGTTCGTTCATTCTGGGGCTGAATTCAAGGTATGCCTTTAACGAAACCAGGTCTAAAGGCATGTCATCCACATTGTCATTTATGATACGGTCACGAACATCTTTTTCATAATTGACAATGGTGTTGCGTATCTGAAGAAAGGCCTCATCGGCTATCTCCAAAAGACCCGCTACACGTGCGAAATTACGGCGGATAGCTTTGGGAATGCCGAAATCCGTCTTATAGCCAAGGTCGTGCTCTATCTCCGCCCATGTGTGCTGCAGCACCGTGCGCACCTGTATCTCGAATCTTATTTCCGAAAGACCTTTCGAATGATCCTCCTTTTGCGGGAGTGAACAAATGTAATGCAGCGAAAGATATCCGAATGTAGCAGGATCAAGATTCTTTCTTTTATCCACCGAATCCTTATCATCCACCACAAATATCCTTCGAAGTATAGCTGCGATCTCATCCACCTGGTCGCTGAAATAACATATGATCCTGATACCGAGAATATCCGTCATATCATAGATAGATGCATATTTGTCCGGTTTTCTTAATAGTTTTTCCGCAAAAGAATCGCGCGTCTTAATGCGGTGCGCAATCTGCATCGTGCCTATTCCCGCATTTTTAAGCTCGTCTGTAAGAGCATATATGACTAACGGTTCGAGCTCTTTATATTTCCCGATCTCGGAATCATATTCCATTAAAAGAGGTTCATTTAAACTGTTCATTTTTTCTCTTCCTTTTTTAGTATCAATAATCATGCCCTATTTATTTAAATGCCGGAAGCTCATCGAGAGTTATAAAGTAATCGCTGTTATATATCTCGTTTATCGATTCCTTTGTGTTATTTTTTTCGTCGGTTATATAATCCGTGTGCCATACCATAAAGAAAAGCCAATGTAAATCTGCATCCTCCATCTGCTTTTCTGTCGGAATGGTGCCGCATTCATGGAACACTATCGGCATTCCGTCTGCCGCCACTTCTTTAACATCCTCAAACAGACTCTTGTTTGCGCCGCGGTCATAGCTGTCGCCGCCTATAAGGTCTACATAGTCGTCCCCCGGATACCATGCATCAAGTTCTACTCCGTTATGTGAGTAGCCGAATACCCAGATAAGATTGTCAAGGCCCCAGTAATCTGTGTAACGGCTGTACATAAGCTGCCAGAGCTTTACGAAGTTTTCGCTGCCGCCTCTGCTCCACCAGAACCAGCCGCCGTCGAGTTCGTGGAAAGGCCTCCAAAGCACGGGAACGCCGGCATCCTCAAGCTGCTGCAGATAAGGCACTGCCCTGTCCATGTCCTTAAGAAGCTTTGCATATGCATCCGTACCGGGCGAGAGAGCGTTTTCCCAGTCAAGTTCTGAGCTCTTGCTTTCGTTATAAGCCGAATTGAAGTCTGAGCCTGTATGCCAGCAGATCGTGACTATTCCGCCTTTTTCCCACCATTTCTTTGCGCGCTCGGTAACGCCCGTAAAATCGTTGTGCATGAAATCAAGGCCGCGGATAGCCGGGTATTTGCCGGAATTCTCGAAAATAAAATTCACTTCATAGTCTGCGGAACCCTTCCAGGTGGATTCCATCTGTCCGGTTATGCATCCTTCTTCATTGTCCCATACTTCTTTTAAGTATTCATAGACTTTTACGGCTTCGGGTATAGCGTTTTCGTTTGAAAGCTTTCCTGCATAGGTATGGATTATCTTTGAATCATCTTCTGTCTTTTTGATATATTCCTTTAAAGCCGAAGCCTTTTCACCGTCAAGATAATAAAGACCATGTATATGCCCGCCGTTCCATGCGCCGAGGGCAAACTCAAGTCCTTCTGCGGAATCTGCCCCTGCGATATCCAAAAGATCGTCAATCGAATAGGTTATGAGCCTTTGCTTGTCCGGTTCATCCGCATAAGCCGATATATCATCCTGATTTTTTCCGACCTTCAGCCCCAAAACTCCCCAGCCGCCATGTGTTATGTCATCGCAGCTGTAGATTATTCCAAGCATATCATCCCCGGCAGCGCTGTATAACCAGCCAAGATCGTCTGTTCCCGGATAGAATCCTTTGTTCTCCTCGCCCTCAAAAAGAAGCGTGCCTGCGGACAAAAGCTCCATTTCGTCCTTCCATATGGTTTCCGCATCCGCAGCATTTCTTATGGGTGCAGGATCTGCGGGAACCCACAGTTCTTCTTCGGTCTCATCGGGGATGCTTTCCGTCTCCGGCTGCGAAGCCACAGCAGTGGTTTCTGTTTCTTTGCTCTGACCTGAAGCTTCTTTGCTTTCCTGCCGGGCAGCTTTAGTTTCATTGTTTGATGCCGTGCTCTCTTTGCCGGCCGATCCGCTT
>CADAQV010000079.1 GCA_902790095.1 uncultured Lachnospiraceae bacterium
AAGTGCATAAGCAGGATGAGACAGGAAGAGATCTTGAAGGAGTGGAATTTACCATAACAAATGATGTAAATGATGATGAGATCATCCTTGTAACGGACGGCGAAGGAAATGCAAAAATCGGTCTTTTGGATGCAAATGTTTACGGCCCTGACGGAGTAAGAATCATAAATTACACCATAAAAGAGACCAAGGTTCCCGAAAGCCTCGGCGTAGCCATAAGCGAAGAAGAGCATGAGTTTTTCTTTGACTGCAGCGATGATACATCGGACGTAAAGGTAATTGAATACAGCTTTACGGACAAGCTGCAAAAGGGAAGCATCGCTGTATATAAAAAGGGCATTCTGCCGGTAGGAACCGCGCAGACAGGAAATGCCTACGGCCTTTCGATAAACAGACTTGTAAAGGAAGAGACCTTCCTGCCCGGAGCAGTATATACTGTTTACAGCGACGAAGAATGCACAAAAGAAGTGTGCAGCGTGACCACTTCAAAGGAAGGCATCGCCGAAAGCGAGCCCCTTGTCTGCGGAACATATTATGTAAAGGAAACGTATGCGCCAAAGGGCTTTGCCATTGATGAAGAGGTTCATGAGGTAGTGATAGAAGGCACCGAAAGCGGACCGGAAATAACCGAGCGGGCAACAAAAGAGCTTGAAGACAGACTGCTTTCCGCAAAGCTTACCATTAAGAAGAAGGGCAAGGACGCAAACGGCGAGGAAAAGCCTTTAGAGGGCGTAATGTTTGGAGTGTTTGCGGGTGAAGATATCTCAAATCTGCTCGGAGACACGGTAATTGAAAAGGATGTATGCCTTGCACTTATAAAAACGGACAAGGACGGCATTGCAACCATGACAGAAAGTCTGCCCGAGGGAAAATATTACTACCGCGAGCTTAAGACCGCAAACGACGATTACGTTCTTGATGAAAAGCAATATGAATTTACCGTAAGCTATGATGAGTCAGAAGATGTAAATATCGAAAAAGAGATGATAAACATAGTCAGAAAAGGAACCCTTGTCATAAACAAGGTCGATCAGAACGGCAACGCACTTGGCGCAGGAGTCGAATTCCTTTTAGAGCGTGATGACGGTGAAAAGACAGTGCTTGTTACAAATGGCGAAGGCATTGCATCAAAGGATGATCTTGAAATAGGCCGCTATGATGAAAACGGAGTTCTTATTCCCTATGTATACACACTTAAAGAGACAAAGGCACTTGATAAATATAAGCTCGACGGCACGGTCTACACCTTCAGCTTTACGGAGGAAAACACCAGGGCGCAGGCATATTTCAGGAGCCTTACCATCACAAACGAGATACTCGGAATAAAAGATTTCTCCGCACCGGGCGGCAGATTCTGCCTCATTCTTTCGGCATTCTTTGCACTCGGCTTTGTTAAAAACAAGAGAAAGATGAAAAATGAAGAAGGCTGACAAAAAGAAGAAAAAAAGAATATGGCCTGTATTTGTATGCGGGGCTCTCTGCCTGATAACGGCGCTGCTTGCGGTATATTTCATGCTTTTTTACGATCGCGACGCGTACGAAAGGCAAAGAGAGGATGAAGCCTGCGCGGATCTGTTCATAAATGAGATCGAAAGCAGAGCCGCGCGGGAAGATGAAAGCACAGCGCCTGAATCAGATATTCAAAAAGAGATCCATATTTTCGAGGAGGATTTTTCGGGCACACATGAAAAGCCCGGAAAGGAGAACGAAAGAAAGATCGTAGAGGCAAAGAATGAAAACGGCGAGATAGTAATGGATGCGGGCGAGCCCGATTTTTCAGACGACAATTATCTTGTGGGCGCCGACGGCACGGTATATACACCCGACTTTGCAACAGGCGAATTGATGTTTGTGCTCGAATATGAAAAGCTGAAGATAAGAAGGGGAGTGTACGGCGACGGGACATGGGATGCCATCAAGAAAAACCTTGATGTATGGCTTTTGTGTCCTTCCTCGCCCTACATGGTCCTCGGAAAGACCAACATGACGATCTACGGACACAACCATCTGTCCCAGGACCTATCCTTCAACAACCTGAAAAATGCCGCCGTCGGCGACACATTCAAGCTATATTCGGTGAACGGAATATACATTTATGAGGTCACAAGAGTCTTCTCGGAATACAGAAATTATGCAAGCAAGGAGTACTGCGACAACATCACCCTCGGCCCCTCCTACTGCCACCTTGTGACCTGCGGCAGGGAAAACTTCCTCATAAACGGAGAAAGTACCAGATACAAGGACTTTATCGTGGAAGGGGTTTTGAGGGAAGTGAATTAATAGTATTAGGCTGTGAGAGTGCACGACTTTGTGCACTCTTCGTTTTTTATTGCAAAAAATGTCTAAATATAGTATATTTAAATTTGTGTGTAAAAACCTGCCGGAGAGCAGAACAGCTCTTTCGGGGAAAGGCAAAAATGATGGAAAAAACAAAAAAAAGATCGGCCGGAGCAGGCTTTTTTATTTCAACCACGCTGCTGGTCATGCTGTTTGAAATAATAGCGGTCACGCTTTCAATGGCTGTGCTTCGCGCAGTTTCTGTGGATCTGAATATGCTCTCACCCGTACCTATCATAATAATAGGCCTGGTGCTGTGCTTTGTCTGCATGGGTACGGTAAGTCTGTTTTCAAAAAAGAGGGATGTATCCTTTATACGCGGCTATATAGCGGCGCATATCATACCTGCAGCCATTTGGGGCATATTGACACTTATAACCCTTACTGTCTGGTGGTCGGATCAGAAGAACGAGGACAAGCTGTTCTTTAAATGGTTTGCGCTCACCATGCTCATATATGCGGCCATAGCGGCGGTGTTCAGACTGTTTATTCATCTTATAAGGAGATTATTTTAATGACGGACAAAGTATTGCAAAAGTATGCAGAGCTTATAGTTAAATGCGGCGTAAATGTACAAAAGGGCCAGTATGTCATAATAGAGGCCGATATAGAAAGAGCGGACCTTGTAAGGTTTGTGACAGAAGAGGCATATAAAGCCGGCGCGGCATATGTGTTTACGGATTGGTCGGATACAAGCGTTCAGAGACTTCACTACACCTATGCGGCCACGGGAGAGCTTTCAAAGGTATATCCTTTCATAGAGGAAAAGTGGAGATGGAAAGTCGATAATCTTCCGTGCATGATATACATCTTAAGCGATGACCCCGATGCGTTTTCGGGCATAGACCCCGTAAAGATGGGCGAGGTCCGCGCGGGAAAGATGAAGGTCATAAAGCCTTACAGAAACAGGATGGAAAACAAGTATCAGTGGACCATTGTCGGCGCGGCCGGAAAGGCATGGGCAAAGAGGCTGTTCCCCGAACTTCCCGAAGAAAGGGCCGTTGATAAGCTCTGGCAGGCCATTCTTGCCACCGTCCACATGGGTGACGGAAGCGACGAACAGGCGGAAAAGTCAGACCCTGTTGCAGAATGGGCTAAGATAAACAAGGGCTTTGAACAAAAGTGTGCATGGATCAATTCACTTGGGCTCAAGGAGCTTAGATACAGAAGCTTAGCGGGAACTGATTTTAAGGTGGGCCTCATCAAAGATGCTTCTTTTTATGGCGGCGGAGAGAGATCACTTCAGGACATTTATTACAATCCCAACATGCCTACGGAAGAAATATACACATCTCCCATGAAAGGAAAGGCAGAAGGCAGGCTTGTCGCAACTAAGCCGCTTTCATGGCAGGGACAGCTCATTGAAGACTTTTTCATAGATTTTGAAAAAGGAAAAGCGGTAAGGGTATGCGCAAAGAAAGGACAGGAAGCGCTTGAAAAGCTGATAGCCATGGATGATACATCCTGCTATTTAGGAGAAGTTGCACTTGTTCCAAAGGAATCGCCCATAAACAAAAGCGGTATCCTCTTCCTTAACACCTTGTTTGACGAAAACGCAGCCTGCCATGTCGCACTCGGCCAAGGATTTTCAAATGTCTTAAAGGGCTTTGAAAACATGACAAACGAAGAGATAAAAAAGGCCGGTATAAACGAATCAATCATCCATGTGGATTTCATGATCGGTTCTGCGGACATGGAAATAGACGGAGTATGTGAAGACGGCCGCATCGTGCCCATTTTCAGAAACGGAACATGGGCATAAAAGAACAGAAAGAAATATAAACGTATGGAAAATTTAAAAGAGCTGAACGATCTTTTGCAGACCTTTGTCAGACTTTACGGCAAGGTCGAATCGGGAAAGGTCGTTCTGCCGAAAAAGAAAAAGAAGAAAAAAGCGCCCACGGATGAGAGTATCAGAAGGCAGATAAAAGACTACCTTTCAGAGCCCGACGGGTTTATGGAGCAGGAGACTATCAGAAGTCTTATCTTCAGGCACATCGCAAGAAAGCCCGAATTTGCCGACATAGATTTAGACAGCCTGTTACTTTTGTTTGCCACAAACGAACTTGAAGAATTCAAACTCATAAGAACGGGCGATGTCACCGTCCGCGACGTGCTTCATTACAAAAAGAACATGGACAGGCTTCTCTGCACGAAATCCCTTTCAAGAATATACAGAGAAGACTATGTGGTCGATAAGACCAAAAAGTCCATAGAAAAGCTTCTGCCCGCAGACCCCATAGAGGCATACCCCGAGGCAAGAGCGTTAAAAAGGCATTTTATAATTCATGTCGGCGCCACAAATACAGGCAAGACCTACCAGTCTCTTTTAAGACTCAAAGAGGCAAGGCATGGCGTATACTTATCACCCTTAAGGCTCCTTGCGCTTGAAGTCCAGGAACGTTTCCTTATGGATGATGTTATGTGTTCCATGACGACGGGCGAAGAGGAGGATATCATCCCGGGTGCAACCATCATGAGCTGTACCGTCGAAAAGCTCAGGATAGAAGAGGTATATGACATTGCCGTTGTTGATGAATGCCAGATGATAAACGACCGCGACAGAGGTTATGCATGGACAAGGGCGATACTTGGCATCATGTGCCCGGAGGTCCATCTTTGCATGGCTCCCGAAGCAAAGGATATCATCATAGGAATGATAAAAGAGTGCAATGATACCTACGAAGTCCACGAGCATGTAAGAGACACCGAGCTTGTATTCGAGCACGGCTATTACAGCGTGGAAAAAGACTTAAGGCCGGGAGATGCGCTCATAGTATTCTCAAAAAGAAAGGTGCTTGCGCTTGCGTCATACCTTCAGGGAAAAGGCGTGAAGGTCAGCGTAATATACGGCGCACTGCCTTACCAGTCAAGAAAAGAACAGGTCAGGATGTTCCTTGAAGGCCAGACCGAGGTCGTTGTAGCAACCGATGCCATCGGCATGGGAATGAATCTTCCCATAAAGAGAGTCGTACTTATGGAAAGCAGCAAGTTTGACGGAGTCGATTTCCGCGAACTTGAAGGAACGGAAGTAAAGCAGATAGGCGGAAGAGCCGGAAGAAAAGGCATGTATGACATTGGATATGTCGCTGCAGCCGAAGACCCCGAAATGATAGAGGATCTTTTAAACGAAGTAACTCCGCCCATCCCTGTCATTCACCTTGGCGTTCCGGATGAGATAATCAACATCGACCAGAGGCTCGACGACATCCTCCTTACATGGAATGCAATGCCGGTAAGCGGAATTTATGAAAGAAGGGATATCACCCGCGAAGTGGAACTTTTCAGAATGCTCTACGACCGCGTGCCCGGGCTTTCGAACAAGGATTATTATGACTGCATAACCATTCCCTTTGCCGAAACGCCCGAGGTCACAAGGCAGTGGATGAGCTATTGCATCAGCTTCTTTAACCACGGAGAAGACTCACTATCATTCCCTTCAAGATACCCTAAAAACCTTGACGAATACGAAGAATATTACAAGATACTCGATCTTTACTATCAGTTCTGCAACCGCTTTGACATACCGTACGAACAGGAATTCTTAAAAGAGACCAAGAGCGAGGTCGCCCGCGCGATCTGTGACATACTGGTGGACAATCTAAAAAAATACGGCAAAAAATGTAAAAGGTGCGGGAAGGATCTTCCCTGGAATCACCCGTACAATCTTTGTGAAAAGTGCCATGCCCTTCCTCCCGAACTCAGAAGGATCGGCGGCATGAATGCGCACAAATGGAAAAAACGCAGGAGATAGAGCATGAAAAGAATGCTTATAAAGATATATAATGCTTTTGAAAACAAAAAAGCAAGATATGCATTTTATTTCATGATCGCTTTATTTGCCGGCATTTTCCACAACCTCGACAACCCCGACGAACTTTGGAATTACAATTTTGCGGCATGCGTCGCAAAAGGCCTTTTGCCATACCGCGACTTCAACATGCTTCAGACGCCTTTTTCCGCCTTTGTAAACGGCGTAGCGCTTGCCGTATTCGGGCAGCACCTTGTGGTCATCAGGATCACGGGCACGGTGCTTTTTCTGTTTATTGCCGTCGAGGCAGATAAGATAAGCAGACTTCTTAAAATGCACGGCGTCGGTATAATGGTATTTCCAAGCATCTTTCTTTGCATGTTCTACTGGGATGTCTTTTTGGAATACAGCTGCCTCATAGTTTATTTCTCTCTCTTTGCCATGAGATATGACTTAGAGACCGTCTCGGGCAAGGAAAGAAGCATAAAAAGTCTGATACTGTCCGGAATACCTCTTGGGCTT
>CADAQV010000080.1 GCA_902790095.1 uncultured Lachnospiraceae bacterium
AAGTAATATTTTCAAACGGAGGGCTACATTGATGAGTAGTAGAGCAACAAGCTTAGCAAGTACAAGAATTGCTTCTTTACTTGATGAGAACAGTTTTGTTGAACTCGGCGGCAGCGTGAAAGCTCGAAGCACGGATTTCAACATGCAGCAGGAAGCGGCTCCATCTGATGGTGTCGTGACAGGCTACGGCGTCATTGACGGCAATCTGGTCTTCGTCTACAGCCAGGACGCTGCTGTCCTGGGCGGAACCGTTGGCGAGATGCACGCAAAGAAAATCATGGGTATCTACAAGATGGCCATGAAGATGGGCGCGCCGATCATCGGTATGATCGACTGTGCGGGCCTCAGACTTCAGGAGGCTACCGATGCCCTTAACGCATTCGGCGAGCTTTTCGCTGCGCAGATAGACGCATCGGGCGTTGTGCCCCAGATAACCGCGGTATTTGGAAATTGCGGCGGCGGAATGGCACTTGTTCCCGCACTTACAGACTTTACATTTATGGAAAAGGATAAGGCAAAGCTCTTTGTCAACAGCCCCAATGCTCTTGACGGAAACAGGACGGAAAAATGCGATACCGCATCCGCTGCTTTCCAGAGCGCAGAGGCAGGAAATGTAGATTTTGTCGGATCAGAAGACGAGATCATAGCAGCTATACGCGACCTTATCGGTTTCATTCCCGAAAACTGCGATGATGAGGCTCTTTATGCATCGGGAGAAGATGACATCAACAGACTTGTAGGCGGCGTTGAAAACGGTGCCGGAGATGCAGTATATGTTCTTCAGACCATCGCAGACGACAGCGATCTTTTCGAGCTCAAAGCAGACCATGCAAAGGAAATGGTTACAGGCTTTATAAAGCTCGGCGGACAGACAGTCGGATGCATCGCAAACAGAAGCATCGTAACAGATGAAGAGGGCAAGGAAGAAAAGCTCGATACAAGGCTTACGGTACAGGGGCTTGAAAAGGCAGCAGGCTTTGCAAGATTCTGCGATGCTTTCAACATCCCCATCCTTACACTTTCATCCGCAACAGGCTTTAAGACAGATGTATGTTCCGAAAAGAGAATGGCAAGGGCGGCAGCATCTCTGGTTAAGACTATAGCCGACGCTACCGTTCCCAAGGTAAACCTTGTTACCGGAAATGCTTTCGGAACAGCTTATCTTATAATGAACTCAAAGTCTCTCGGCGCAGACCTTTCATTTGCATGGCCCGATACAAGCGTCAGCGTAATGGATGCTCAGTCAGCTGCAAAGATCATCTATGCAGACGAGATCGCAAAGAGTGACGACCCTGTTGCCGCAATAAACGAAAAAGCCAAAGAATATGCTCTTCTTAGCGCTTCCGCGGCATCTGCGGCATCAAGAGGATATATCGACAGCATCATCGATCCCGCGCAGACAAGAAAGCATTTGGTTGCAGCATTTGAGATGCTTTATACAAAAAAAGAAGAAAAGCCTGCAAAAAAACACAGCGCTGTTCTTTAAGGAGGCCATATGTCGCTTGATAATTTGATGACGGCGCTCGCCCACACCCTTATAGGTATGGGAACCGTGTTTATCATATTGATACTCATAAGCGCCATTATATACCTTTTCAAGTTTATTCCCAAAGCGCAGGAATGGGCTGCAAAGAGAAAGCAGAAAAACGTTCCGGAACCAGTAACGGCTCCCGAACCTGTGCAGCCTGTCGAGATCATCGAAGACGAAACAGACGATCTTGAGCTCGTGGCAGTTATCTCGGCAGCCATAGCCGCAGCAATGGGAAAAGAAAACACGGACGGTTTTGTGGTAAGATCCATTCGCCGTTCCAAAGGAAACCGCTGGTAAAAAGCTGAATGCTTTTTTGAAAGGAGAAACATGAAAAATTATATCATTACCGTTAACGGTACAGAATACGAAGTATCAGTAGAAGAAGTTGAAGGCGGCGCTGTAAGCGCAGCTCCAAAGGCCGTAAAGGCAGCTCCCAAGGCTGCACCCAAGGCAGCAGCAAAGCCTGCGGCAAGTGCCGGTGCAGGCTCCGTAAAGGTAGCTGCAGGCGCAGCAGGCAAGATCTTTAAGATCGAAGCAAAGGTCGGACAGGCTGTAAAGGCAGGAGATGCAATAGTTATCCTTGAGGCCATGAAGATGGAGATCCCCGTTGTGGCTCCTCAGGACGGAACAGTTGCAAGCATCGACTGCGCTGTCGGCGATGCTGTAGAGCAGGGTGCTACTCTTGCAACTCTGAACTAATTCTTTTATCTGTTATCGGAGGTTAACAAATGATACTCGACACATTTAGCAACCTGATGCAGCAGACAGCCTTCGCATCGCTCACATGGGGAAATTACATCATGATCCTTGTTGCTCTTTTCTTCATGTATCTTGCGATAGGAAAAGGCTTCGAGCCGCTGCTTCTGGTGCCTATATCCTTCGGTATGCTTCTTGTAAATATCTATCCTGATATCATGAAGGAAGCATATGTAGACGAAAACGGTATAGAGCATGCTGCAGGTCTGCTTCATTATTTCTACACACTTGATGAGTGGGCAATACTGCCGTCGCTCATCTTTATGGGTGTCGGCGCCATGACGGACTTCGGTCCGCTTATAGCAAATCCCAAGAGCTTTCTTTTGGGAGCAGCCGCTCAGTTTGGTATTTATGCGGCATATATCGGCGCCATGCTCCTTGGCTTTGACGGCAAGGCAGCGGCAGCCATTTCCATCATCGGCGGCGCAGACGGTCCTACATCCATCTTCCTTGCCGGAAAACTTGGGCAGACGGCCATCATGGGCCCCATTGCGGTTGCGGCATATTCATATATGTCACTCGTGCCAATCATCCAGCCGCCCATCATGAAGCTCTTGACAAGCGAAAAGGACAGAAAGATAAAAATGGAACAGCTTCGTCCCGTTTCAAAGCTTGAAAAGATCCTTTTCCCCATCATTGTTACAGTAGTTGTTTCCCTTATACTTCCCACAACAGCGCCCCTCATCGGTATGCTGATGCTCGGTAATCTGTTCAGGGAATCGGGCGTTGTGCGCCAGCTTCAGGAAACAGCATCAAACGCACTTATGTACATCGTAGTTATCCTTCTCGGAACTTCCGTAGGCGCAACAACAAGCGCGGAAGCATTCCTCAACCTGGATACCATCAAGATCGTCGCACTCGGCCTTATAGCGTTTGCGTTCGGTACGGCCATGGGTGTCATCTTCGGTCAGATCATGAAGGTTGCGACTCACGGAAAGGTAAATCCTCTTATCGGTTCCGCCGGTGTTTCAGCTGTTCCTATGGCAGCCAGAGTATCACAGAAGGTCGGAGCGGAGGCAGATCCCACAAACTTCCTTTTGATGCATGCAATGGGACCCAATGTTGCCGGAGTTATCGGTACAGCGGTCGCAGCCGGAGCCTTCATGGCAATATTCGGTGTTTTCTAATTTTAATCAGTAATAAGGAGAAAAACTCATGGCAGATAAAAAACCTGTTAAGATAGTTGAGACCGTCCTTCGTGACGCTCATCAGTCTCTTATAGCAACCAGGATGACCACCGAGCAGATGCTTCCTATCGTAGACAAGATGGACAAGGTAGGATATTATGCGGTGGAATGCTGGGGCGGAGCAACATTCGACGCTTCCTTAAGATTCCTCAAGGAAGATCCGTGGGATAGACTCAGAAAGCTTCGTGACGGCTTTAAGAATACAAAGCTTCAGATGCTCTTCAGAGGACAGAACATTTTGGGATACAACCATTATCCCGATGACGTTGTAGAATACTTCGTACAGAAGTCAATAGCAAACGGTATAGATATCATCCGTATTTTCGACTGCCTTAACGATATCAGAAATCTTCAGACGGCAGTCAATGCGGCAATCAAGGAAAAAGGACATGCCCAGGTAGCGCTTTCATACACACTTGGCGATGCATACACTCTTGATTACTGGATGGATATGGCAAAGCGTATAGAGGACATGGGCGCTCATTCCATCTGTATAAAGGATATGGCCGGCCTTTTGCTTCCTTACAAGGCACAGGAACTTGTGGAGGCATTAAAGAGCGCAACTTCTCTTCCCGTAAACCTTCATACACATTACACCTCCGGCGTTGCTTCCATGACCTACCTTAAGGCAGTAGAGGCAGGCGTTGATATAATCGACACCGCAATGTCACCTTTTGCACTCGGTACATCACAGCCCGCAACAGAAGTAATGGTAGAGACCTTCAGAGGTACACCCTACGATACAGGTCTTGACCAGAAGCTTCTTGCCGAGATCGCAGACTACTTCATGCCTCAAAGAGAAGCAGCCTTAAAGAGCGGTCTTCTTAATCCCAGGGTACTTGGCGTCAACATCAAGACCCTTCTTTACCAGGTTCCGGGCGGTATGCTTTCAAACCTTATCAGCCAGCTTAAAGAACAGAACGCCGAAGACAAGTATATCGACGTATTAAAGGAGATCCCTCAGGTAAGAAAGGATATGGGCGAACCGCCTCTTGTTACCCCTTCTTCACAGATCGTCGGAACTCAGGCTGTATTCAATGTGCTTATGGGCGAAAGATACAAGATGGCTACAAAGGAGACCAAGGCCCTTCTTTCCGGACAGTACGGTCAGACTGTAAAGCCGTTCAACCCCGAGATCCAGAAGAAGGTAATTGGCGATACAAAGCCCATTACCTGCAGACCTGCAGATCTTTTACCACCCGGTCTTCCCGAATTTGAAAAGAAGGTCGCTCAGTATAAGATCCAGGATGAGGATGTGCTTTCATACGCATTGTTCCCTCAGGTAGCAACCGATTTCTTCAAATACCGCGAGGCTCAGATGACAAAGGTCGATCCGGGACTTGCTGATGCTGCAACAAAGAGCTATCCTGTATAATTAAACTTAATAAAAAAGAGCTGTCACGCCAAAGCATGACGGCTCTTTTTTATTACAATTAGTAACTCCGGCATAAATCACACGATATCCCGGTTTTCCACGACGATACCTTCCGAAAGATGGATCTCTTTTTTTACGAGCTTTTCTATGTCGCTTAAAATATGCGTGGACATAATAACTATCCTTCCTTCGCATAATTCTTTGATTATGTTCTGGATATTCTCTCTCTCGTTAGGGTCTACGCCTGCCGTCGGTTCGTCAAGCAGAATAAGATCGGGGTATCCAAGGCAGCTTTGCGCAAACAACAGACGCTGCTTCATTCCTCCCGAAAGCGCACTGATTCGTACATTCTTTTTTTCCTGCAGATGGGTCTTTTCCAAAAACAGTTCGACCTGTTCCTTTTTTTCTTTGCCTTTAAGGCCTTTAAGGGAACCGATATAGTTCATAAACTGGAGGCAGGTCATGCTTTCGTACAGCATTTGCTGCTGGGGCATGTAGCCCAGCATTTTTTTGTAATCCTTTGATCTTGTGTTTACTACCGATCCGTTTATCAATATCTGTCCGCTGTCGGGCTTTAAATACCCGGTAAGTATCTGGAAAAGAGTGCTTTTTCCCGCACCGTTGTTACCGGTGATCCCGTACCATCCGGGAACAAACTCAAGGTCTATATCGGACAGAGCATGCACGGCATGTTTGCTTTTGGGGGAAGGGTAGTATTTGTTTATTTTTTTAAGTGTAAGAGTTATTTTGTTTTCATCCATAGACCGATACCTCGATTTAGAATAATTGAGACCACTGCTGTGAATATGATCAGTACTCCGACTGAAATGAAGCTTTTTGTGTACAGTACATCACCCATGACCAGAAAGCGCGAATAGGGAATAATGCTGCTGTTTATCTGCAATACCTTTAGAGCGGAGACGGAAATAAGGAATATACTGCCAATACTTTCCGAAATGGCGCTTGAAGGAAGCAGGGTAGATATAAGGATGCATATTCCGCCGATCATGGTCATACATAGGCTAGTCAGCAGAATTTCGCCAATCACTTCACTGTATCCGGTTCTTAACAGCACATAAGGACGCAAGGCTCTAAAACTGTATGATCTGTTTGAAAGAGTTTCGGTTCCGAAGCGCATGTCAAGTCCGCGCAGCCAAAACAGGTAAAGAGCGGTGTTTAATATAAACAGCAAAGTCAGCATCGTGCCGGCGCGTATAAGAAAAGCTTTCTTTCCGTAAGGCGTGCCGGCGGTAAGACGGTGTATACCTGCCTCATGTTCACCCGGCAGAGCTGTCATCATTACAAACGTTATGAAAAAGCAGCAAAGTATGCTGATCCAGCCTTTTTCGGCATTGCCTTTATTTCCGAATAAAACATCGGTAAGTGGTTCGAATTCAAATTTTATATCCTTATATTTTTCTGTCTCATCCCCGATAAAGGCATCTATATCATCGGCCTGAGCCATATATTTTTCTATGATGGGCTTTATTATTGTCTGATTGGAGTAATACGAGAACAGGGAAGTATATTCAGCTTCACTTATCTCGGCAGCGGCTCTTTTTGCGCTTAGTTTTGCAAGCTCGGTTTCAGCTGCGTGGATCTGCTCCATTCGCGTATCAAGCCAGCTTCTGGCTTCGTTATGATCCTTCGAATTTAGTATTTCAAGGACCTGCCGGCTCATCTGAACGTCCTGCCTGAGGTTTTCTTTGGTGTCACAGATGAATAAAGCAT
>CADAQV010000081.1 GCA_902790095.1 uncultured Lachnospiraceae bacterium
AAGAGCCGCGACGAGAAGATCGTCGAGATCCAGAGAAATCTTCAGAACAAGCAGACCGAACTTAACAGCCAGTTTGCTACCTTAAACGCAAAGAACGAAGAGATCGAGAACCTGAAGAACGTTATCGAAGAGACAGGAAAGTCAAACGATGCAAGGAACGAAAAACTCGAGAAGAAGCTCGAGGCACTTTTGCAGACGGTTCAGGAGGCTCAGAAGGTCGTAAAGGCAGCAAGAGGCGGCGGAAACGAACAGCAGTAAATGATATCACTTTGGGGATTATGACTATATATAGTCCCCAAAGTTTTTTATTTTTGACTTGCCACTTATCGGTCAAAGGATGTATACTATCTGTTGGGCCCTATCGGCCCGGTCAGGTTTTATTTTTTTGAAAAACAGCGGAGGAGATCATGAGCGTCAGAAGAATTTATGTTGAAAAATTGCCGGAATACGCGGTAGCGGCAAAGGAGCTTTTTCATGAGATAAAAGGCTATCTCGGTATCACTACCGTGACAGGTGTCAGAGTACTTGTAAGGTATGACATTGAAAATCTTTCCGAAGAGACCTACAAAAAGGCAGTAGTGACTGTATTTTCAGAGCCACCTGTCGACACATACAGTGAAGGAACCTTCAAAAAGAACGATTCGGACCGTGTGTTTTCGGTAGAAGCACTTCCCGGACAGTTCGACCAGAGAGCCGATTCGGCAGAACAGTGCCTTAAGCTTTTAAAGGAGACGGAGGAGCCCGTTGTCCGCTGCGCGACCACATACATCTTAGAGGGAAGACTCACGGACGAAGAATTCGAAAGGGTAAAGAAGCACTGCATCAACCCCGTCGATTCACGCGAAACGGGCGATGACAGCATTCCCGAGACACTTATCCAGACCTTTGAAGAGCCCGAGGACGTAAAGACTCTCACCGGCTTTGCTGACATGGCAAAAGAACCCTTGAAGAAGCTGTATGACAGCTTCGGCCTTGCCATGACCTTTAATGATTTTCTCCATATCCAGAATTATTTCAAAAATGACGAGCACAGAGATCCCACGATGACCGAGATCAGAGTGCTCGACACGTACTGGTCGGATCACTGCCGCCATACGACATTCAATACAGAGCTCAAGAAGGTCTCTTGCGATGAAGGCTACTACAAAAAGCCCATTATGGAGACTTACGAGAAATATGTGGGGGACCGCAACAGTGTATATGCCGGCCGTCCCGACAAATTTGTATGCCTTATGGAAATGGCACTTATGGGTGCCAAAAAGCTCAAGGCCATGGGCAAGCTTCAGGATCAGGAAGAATCCGATGAGATCAACGCCTGCTCGATAGTCGTTCCCGTTGAAATAGACGGCAAGGAAGAGGAGTGGCTCGTAAACTTCAAGAACGAGACCCACAACCACCCCACGGAGATCGAGCCCTTCGGTGGCGCTGCAACATGCCTTGGCGGTGCTATAAGAGATCCGCTTTCGGGCAGAACATATGTATATCAGGCAATGCGTATAACCGGTGCCGCAGATCCAACTGTATCCGTAAAGGACACTCTTCCGAATAAGCTTCCCCAGAAGAAGATCGTAAGATCCGCAGCAGCCCCGTTATGGGTGCTGCTCCGAGAAAAGCCGTTCAGCGTCTCACATCAGACCCCGGCGACATAATCATCCTCCTTGGCGGACGTACAGGCCGTGACGGCTGCGGCGGTGCTACAGGTTCATCAAAGGCACACAATTCACAGTCCCTTACAAGCTGCGGCGCGGAAGTTCAGAAGGGTAACGCACCTACCGAAAGAAAGCTTCAGAGACTCTTCAGAAGACCCGAAGTATCGCACATCATCAAGAAGTGCAACGACTTTGGTGCGGGCGGCGTATCCGTTGCAATAGGAGAACTTGCAGACGGACTTACAGTAAACCTTGACCTTGTTCCAAAGAAATATGCCGGCCTTGACGGCACAGAGATCGCCATTTCAGAATCTCAGGAAAGAATGGCCGTTGTCGTTGCGCCCGAAGACAAGGAACTCTTCCTTAAGTATGCAGCATCCGAAAACCTCGAGGCAACTCCCGTTGCGGTTGTTACCGCAGAGCCAAGGCTCGTGCTGAACTGGAGAGGCAAGACCATAGTCAATTTAAAGAGAAGCTTCCTTGACACAAACGGCGCTCATCAGGAGACCGATGTATGCGTATCCATGCCTTCAAAGGAAGATTCATACTTTGCGGCAAAAGAGATAGGCGATGTAAAAGAATACTGGCTTAACATGCTCGGCGACCTTAACGTATGCTCACAGAAGGGCCTTGTTGAGAGATTCGACGGATCCATCGGCGCAGGCAGCGTATATATGCCTTACGGCGGAAAATACCAGCTTACCGAGACACAGTCGATGGTGGCAAAGCTTCCCGTACTTAACGGAAAGTGCGACACCGTGACCATGATGTCTTACGGATACGACCCTTATCTTTCAAGCTGGAGCCCTTATCACGGCGCAGTATATGCCATAACCGATTCCATCGCAAAGATCGTTGCATCGGGCGGTGATCATACAAAGATCCGCATGACATATCAGGAATACTTTAAGCGAATGACCGCTGACCCTTACGGCTGGGGAGAACCTTTCTGCGCGCTCCTTGGAGCATATGATGCTCAGATGGGCTTTGAACTTCCCTCAATAGGCGGCAAGGACTCAATGTCAGGTTCGTTTAACGACATCCACGTTCCGCCGACGCTCTGCTCATTTGCTGTCGACATCGCAAAAGAGGAAAACATCATCACGCCCGAATTTAAGAAGGCAGGAAACAAGCTTGTAAAGGTAAGCATCGTAAGAGACGAATACGATCTTCCCGTTTTTGCAAAAGTAAACGAGATCTATTCGGCCGTGGCAAAGCTCATCTCAGAGGGTAAGGCAGTAAGTGCATGGGCACTTGGCGCAAACGGCATTGCAGAAGCAGTAAGCAAGATGGCATTCGGTAACGGCCTCGGCGCAAAGGTCGATGACAAGGCAGTCTCTAAATCAGAGCTCTTTGCGGTAAGCTACGGCGATATCCTCCTTGAGGTTCCGGCAGATGCTGTTTCAGACTGGGAAAAGACAGGTTTTGCAAAGCTTGTCGGTGAAGTTGCGGATGCGGATCTTACATACGGAAATGTAAAGATCGCTCTTTCAGATGCCCTTGATAAATGGAAGGCACCTCTTGAAAGGGTATTCCCCACAGACAGCCATGCCGCTCAGAAGGCATATGATGCACCTCTTTACAATGCGGACAGCATCTATGTATGCAAGAACAAGGTCGCAAAGCCCAGGGTATTCATACCCGTATTCCCCGGCACCAACTGCGAATATGACAGTGCAAAGGCATTCGAGCGCGCAGGCGCGGATGTTACCATAAAGGTACTCAAAAACCTTTCGGCACAGGATATAAGAGAATCGGTTGATGAATTCGTATCTGCAATAAAGCAGTCGCAGATCATCATGTTCCCCGGAGGCTTCTCTGCGGGCGACGAACCCGAAGGCAGCGCTAAATTCTTTGCGACAGCTTTCAGAAATGAAAAATTAAAAGAGGCGGTGGACGATCTTTTAGGCAACCGTGACGGTCTTGCCCTCGGTATCTGCAACGGCTTTCAGGCTCTTATCAAGCTCGGCCTTGTACCCTACGGAAAGATCACTGCGCAGAAAACGGATTCACCCACACTTACATACAACACGATCGGACGCCATATTTCAAAGATGGTCTACCTTAAGGTGGTTTCAAACAAGTCACCCTGGCTTGCAGGCGCAAAGCTCGGCGGAGTATATGTAAACCCCGCTTCCCACGGTGAAGGAAGATTCGTTGCAAATGACGAATGGATAAAGAAGCTGTTTGCAAACGGTCAGGTGGCCACAAGATATGTCGATATAAACGGCAATGTCGTTATGGACGAAGAGTGGAACGTAAACGGTTCGTTTGCCGCTATAGAAGGTATCACCAGCGAGGACGGAAGAGTGTTCGGTAAGATGGCACATTCCGAAAGACGCGGAGAGTCCGTTGCCATCAACATCTACGGCGAACAGGATATGAAGATCTTTGAAAGCGGTGTAAATTACTTCAAGTGATAAAGGATCAAAAATGGAAACGATCAGGATCAAATATTTTTCGGACAAAATAGAAAAGCTCTGCTACATCGGCGGAAAGAGCGACTGGATAGACCTTAGAAGCGCAGAGGACGTCGTTTTGAAAAAAGGCGATTTTAAGCTCATAAAGCTTGGAATAGGCATGCAGCTTCCAAGAGGCTATGAAGCACACATAGTGCCAAGAAGCTCCACCTACAAGAATTTCGGCGTCATTCAGGCAAATCATTGCGGCATAGTGGATGAAAGCTATTGCGGCGACAATGACGAATGGATGTTTCCGGCGCTTGCCATGAGGGATACCGAGATACATGTCGGCGACAGGATCTGCCAGTTCAGGATCATGGAGCACCAGCCCGAAATAGTGTTTGAAGAGGTCGAAAAGCTCGCCGATACAGACAGAGGCGGTTTTGGCAGTACGGGAAAAAACTAGAGATCGGGACTTAAACACTACCGGAGAAGAATATGCGAAAAATTACACTTGCCGTTGCCGCTCTTGCGGCAGTGGCGGTGCTTTCCGGCTGTTCAAAAAAAGATGAAAAGTATTCCGAAGCAAAGAGACTTATGAATGCAGGCAGCTATTCGCAGGCTCAGCCCCTGTACGAAGAAGCTGCCGCAAATCATAATGCCGATGCTGAATTTTATGTCGATATGGGTTATAACTGCCTCGGCCTTCAAAAGTATGTGACGGCGGAGGAGTGTTTTAATCATGCCATCAGCATGGAAAAAGAGCTCGAGGAGGCATACAGAGGGCTTGGCATATCCTGCTACGAACAGGGCAAGCTTTCGGATGCTATTACAGCCTTTAACAAGGCCATCGAACAGGTGAACAGTCAGGTTCAGGCACTCGAATATGACATACTTGAATATCGCGGTGATTGCGAGGCGCGCCTCATGAAATATGACGAAGCCATCAAGACCTATGACGCCCTGATAGAACTGGGCGTGCACCGCGAAGACCAGTATATAAACAAAGGACGCATTTACCTTGCGATGAATAACACCGATGAGGCGACGGAATGCTTCAACAAGGTCATCGAAAAAAAGGGAAATGACGTCGAGATGTATTTTGCCATATACCAGAGCTATGTGGAAAACGGCTTTACGGATGAGGGCGTTAAATATCTTTCAAAGGCTCTTGAAGTAAAAGGCGATTCCGCCGAGGCTCATCTGTACAGAGGCAAGATATATTATCTTATGGGCAACAACTCGGCGGCTCTCACAGAGCTTCAATATCCCATGGAGGAAGGCATCCATGAGGCGGCCCTTTACGAGGCATTCTGCTATGAGGCAATGGGCGATACCGATAAGGCCGAGGTAATATATAAGGAAGAACTCACTAAAAATTACGACCCCGAAATGGCAAACTATTTCGCACTGTGCCTTTCCCGCAAGGGCGATTACAACACGGCATGGAACGTGGTGCACAAAGCCATATCGGATTATCCGGACTGCGCATGCATCCGGGATCTTTTGTGGAACGAGGTGGTATTGTATGAGAAAATGGGATACTACCCCTCGGCATACACACACCTGCTTGAATATCAAAGCAAATATCCCGGAGACAGCTTAGTGCAGCAGGAACTTGAGTTTTTACTCATGAAGATAGGATAAGGCAAGATTGCGAAGCAATCGTGCCAGTCCGCCAGCCGGACGCATGCGGCTGTTAAATCAAAGAAACACTAGGAGAAAACAACGATGATAAAACTCGAACGAACCGCCGTCATGAACCTTGAAAATGCCATGCGCGGTGCCAGAAACCCCATGAATTCATGGAACAGGACCGACAGCTACTACGATGAAAACGGTGATTACATTCTCGGCGAAAACGATCTCGATCTTGCCAAAAGACTTTCCCATGCCGGCACGGATCACAGAAAATACATGAGAATGATCTTCGTAAGCGTGGATATCACCGCACCCCTATACTGGTGGAAGGAATATGACACCTATAAGGTGGGGACAGTTGCCAATTCCACATCCACCATGCACAAGATCCATTCAAAGCCCTTTGAGCTTTCGGATTTTTCCGTGGATCACATGACGGATGAAAGTCTTGAGAAAATGAAGGGATTCATAGACTATCTGGAAACGGTCAGAAACAGATTTATAGAGACCAAGGACAAGGCTCACTGGTATGACATGATCCAGCTCCTTCCCTCGAGCTACAATCAGATGAGAACCTGCACATTCAACTACGAGACCTGTGCGAACATCTACAAGTCCAGAAAGAATCATAAGCTTTCCGAATGGAGAGAATTCTGCGACTGGATAAAGCAGCTTCCTTACGCAGAAGATCTTATCACCTGGGAAGAATAAGGGATCAAAAGGATGAATATTGACAAACTTTTAGAGCGCCTTTCATATACTGTGATACGCGAAGGAAAAACAAAAGAGATCACAGGCTTTTCGGTAAACACAAAAAATGTTACGCCGGGCTGCGCGTTCATCTGTATAAAGGGCGCAAGATTCGATGCCCACACCTGCATAAGCACTATCGATGAATACGGGGCCGCGCTCATTGTCATAAGCGATGAATATGCCGCAGGCGGGTTTGATGCCTCGGGCATTTCGGCTACTGTCATAAGCGTTCCCGATACAAGGCTTGCAAAGGCGATGATAGCTGCCGCGTGGTATGGCTACCCGGCCGAAAAGATGGTCACCGTAGGCATTACGGGCTCAAAGGGAAAGACCACCACAACGCATATGCTGTCCGATATAATAAGCCGTGCAGGCAACAAGGTGGTCACCATAGGCACCAACGGCTTTATACTTGACGGTCACGTGACAGAACTTGCAAATACCACTCCGGACTCGGAGGATATACAAAAATACCTTGCTCAGGCCGCAGATGCAGGCTGCACCCATGCAGTCATAGAATGCTCGTCGCAGGGCCTGATGCAGCACCGCACCGGCGGTTTCACCTTCGATTACGGTATCTTTACAAACATAAGCGAAGGCGACCATGTGGGGCCGAACGAGCATAAAAGCTTCGAAGAATACCTTTTCTGCAAAGGCCTTTTGTTAAAGGGCAGCAGGCAGGCAGTAGTCTATGCGGGCGACGGGCACATAGACGATCTTTTAAAGGATGTGGATACTCCCACTGTTTTTTATGCGGACGATCAGAAAACCTACAGGAAGCCCGATTACATTGCCTCGGGCATAAAAGAGACCTACGAAAACGACCTTCCGGGCATAGCCTTTGACATCTCGGGCGGGTTTAACGCACACATTAACGTAAATCTCCCGGGAAGGTTCAATGTCTGCAATGCTATGGCTGCGGTAGTCGTGGCACATCTTCTTGGCATTTCCGAAAGTGTCATGAACGAAGCACTTACCCATTTAAAGATAAAAGGCCGCTTTGACATGATACTGCGCACAAAGGAGCTTTCCGTATGCGTCGATTTTGCGCACAACGGTTACAGCACCAGAAATCACCTTGAAGCCTTAAGAGAATACAGGCCGAAAAGGATAGTATGTGTCTTCGGCGCCGACGGAAACAGATCGAAGCACAGAAGATATGAGATGGGCGAAGCGTCCGGACGCCTTGCGGATTTTTCGATAATCACCTCCGGACATAACAGATATGAGTCTTTCGAGACCATACTCGCAGACATCATGATCGGTATGAACAAGACAAAGGCCGCCGAGGAAAAGAATTATCTTGTCATAAAGGACAGAAAAGAAGCGGTCAGATATGCTATAGAAAACGCAAAGGAAGGCGATCTTATAACCATACTCGGGCTCGGACACGAAAGCTATCAGGAGGAAAACGGAGTCAAGACTCCATACAGCGATACGGAGTATGCAAGAGAAGTCCTTCGCTCGCTTGGAAAGATGTAACTTATGGGGCTGTAAAAAAACAGCCCCATATAGTAAATGCAAGACAGCGTCTCAATGATCTATTTGCAGAGCTGGACTGTCGTGAGCGACCGATCTTCACGACG
>CADAQV010000082.1 GCA_902790095.1 uncultured Lachnospiraceae bacterium
TTCGGTGCCCAGCATGAACTGACGGGTGTTTACAGCTACAACTACCTGAACAACATCGCGGTAGTTATTCCTCTCCCCCATGTCATGGGCGATTATGTAGTCATATCAATAAAGCAGCAGACAAAATAAAAGCAATGAAACGGCAGCCTGTGAGGCTGCCGCTTTTTTATATTTCTATAGGTTCTTTTTGAACTTGCGTTTCTATATCAACGGATGCTGACGTAATACCCTCACCTGCGTGGGGATTTATTGACGAGTAGATCAAGTCCACCAGGAACAGCGCCGCCAAAACGCATGCTATGACTCTTAATTTCCTACGGTCATATCTCTTTAAGATATTGTCAAACAGCGGTGCAAGCACATATATGAATGCTATGCCGCCTATTCCGAACATCAAAAGGCCTTCTCCGCAGATACGCCCGTGCAGGTTAAGGAAGTAGCCTTCATAGTCCCACCACTTTGCTCCTTTGACTGTTTCAAGATAGAAGCCAGTGAAGTATTCTATGACGCCGCACAATATGATCGTAGTCAAAAATGCGACAACAGGCTTGTTTCTGAGCCCCGTAAGAAGCATAAGGACTATTACACCGCCGGTGCCGTAGATAGGAAGCCAGGGGCCGTACATCGTTCCGCGGTTTACGAATTCCCACTTTTGGAAAACATGCAGTAATACTTCCCACGACCAGCCGATGAATGAACATATAAAGAACATGATGACAAGATGCGAAAGCATGTACTGTCTGTCGTAGTTCAACCTGTCTACCCAGGCTCTGTTTATACCTGTTGCATGAGGAGCTATCCTTGCGGGATATTCGTCTCCTTCAAGCTCTTCTTCCATTCTGGCGACCTTAAGCTTTGCCACCTGTCTTTTGGCAAAATCCCTGCTTGCTTCATCTTCCACAATGACCACACTCAGGTTTTTGGCAATAAATCCCCGGAAGCCTTTCTGCTCTATTGCAGGTGTCTCAAGGAATGCCTTTGCTTCGTCAATATCGGGATATGACTCTCTTAAGGCCTCTTCGGGAGCTTTTTCGTAAAGATAGATGTCGTTTAATACAAGTGCATCTTCATCTGCTTCGCCATATTTTTCCAGGTACTGTCTTCTTATATCGGTATAATATTCGGTAAAGAACGAATATTCCAGAGGGTTTATGATAAGCACATAGTTAAGACTGATCGCCGCGGCATATATGCCGAGAACCAGTTCGTTTCTGAAGAATGAAAAAGCCGGTATAGCAGGAATGTACTTTAAGATCTGATACCACATATACATGAGCTCTCTCTTAAAGCATTCGAACTTGTGACCGTTCATCATTTTTTTCGAAAGCCTTATGGCCTGCTTTGCTCCGACATCGGGGTTTTCCGCCGTTATATACGGAACCATAAAATACGAATAGTGCTTTATTATGCCTCCGACTATTGTGAGCAGCCACAAAAACCAGAAGAACTGCGCAACAAAGTTTGCCCATGCTACCTTGAACCATTTTTTTGTTCTCACTACGAACAGAAATCTGGACAGCTCGACCTTTTTATATATCCTGTTTTCAAGGAATACCCTTATTATGCTGACCTTCATAGGAATAAAGATCAGATATTCTGTCAAAGCAGCAAGTAGCGCGATCGCTATGAGACAGAGCGCATTTATTATATCCTGATTTTCGGTAAATCTGCCTGCTATTTTTGTGACCGAAGCCGAAATGCCGTCTGTGTTAAAGCTTCTGACGATCTGGGCCATAACGCCGTTTTCTCTTCCGAAAACTTCTCTGTTCGAAAGAACGGCGGATGAGATGGTATCTCTGGCATCGGCCTTTATGAGGCCGAAATCGGTATATTGTCCGTTGATACCGTCAAGAGTTCCGTTAAAGTCCATGCCCAGAACGGCCACAAACAAGCAGGCAAACATAAACAGGATATAGTGCTTCTTCAGATTGGTGCTGGCTGTTTTCAGCATCTTGTGAAGCTCTTCACTCATTATTTGGTCATTCCTTCCTCTGCCGCTTTAAGTTCAGGGAATACGAAATCGTTTACAACTTTTATATAGGTACCTTTCATTCCTGATGAACGGGATTCTATAACTCCGGCACTTTCAAACTTTCTTAATGCATTAACGATAACAGACCTTGTTATGCCTACGCGGTCTGCGATCTTGGATGCAACAAGGATGCCTTCGTTTCCGTTAAGCTCTTTGAAAATGTGGATGATAGCTTCAAGCTCTGAATAGCTGAGCGTTGAGATAGCCGATCTTACGATGGATATCTTTCTTGCTTCTTCCGCATTTTCCTCGTGAAGAGAGCGCATCATTTCAAGGCCGACAACAGTTGTGCCATATTCGCAGAGAATGATATCGTCGATATTGTAAATTCCGCCGTTCTTATAGATGAACAGTGTGCCGAGTCTTTCGCCTGCTATGTCGATAGGCGCGATGATCGCCTGATACTTTTCTACATATCCCTCATCAAAACCGAGAGTTGCAAGATTGACATTTTCCTTTGTTGAAAGAATGCTGAGCAGTCTTTCGTTGAGCATTTTGTCAACAAAGCTGCCAACGCTTGAAGCGATAAGTTCGTTTATCGGCTGAACTCCTTCTTTGTTGCCGACACCTAAAACTTTACCCTTTTTGCTGATAACTAAAACATTTGAATCCATGATATCGTTCAATACAACACAGATATCATTAAATACCACCTTGCCCGAATTGTTGTTGTGAAGCAGTTTACCAATCTTTCTTGTCTTGTCTAGCAGCTGTACGCTCATAACGTCTCTCCTTTATTTAGATTTGCACTTTATCACAATGCTTTTTCAATATAACATAGCGTTTTTTGTTTTGCAAGTATATTCTGAATATTTGCAAAAAAATATATCAAATAGAGTCCAAAATCTGTCTGCATAACAAAACCGAGGCTCTTAATGCCTCGGTTTCTTATTAATTTAAGTCAAAACTCAACTAAACGATGTCAGTTTTTGGGTCTTTGCCATGACATGAAGTCACAATCAGGCGAATTTATACATCCGTAGAATCTTCTGCCCTTTTTGGTCTTTCTGACAACTATGTCCGCGCCGCATTTAGGACAGGGCACACCGATCTTTTCGAGGAAGGTCTGTGTATTCCTGCATTCGGGGAAGCCGGGACAAGCCAGGAACTTTCCGTGAGGTCCGAGCTTTATGACCATGTTTCTGCCGCACTTTTCACAGATCACGTCGCTGACTTCGTCTTTGATCTCTATTTTTTCAAGCTCTTTTTCGGCTCTGTCGACTGCCGTCTTAAGATCCGGGTAGAAGTTTCTTAAGACATCCTTCCACTCCATCTGTCCGTCGCCTACAAGGTCCAAAAGATTTTCGAAATTTGCTGTAAACTCGGGATCGACTATTGTCTCAAACGACTGGTTCATGAGCTGGTTTACTATATCTCCAAGCTCTGTTACATACAGGTTCTTGTTTTCGCGAAGCAGGTAGTGTCTTGTAAGAAGAGTTCCGATGGTTGGCGCATATGTCGAAGGTCTTCCGATGCCCTTTTCTTCCATCAGCTTTACAAGGCTTGCTTCGTTGTAGTGAGGCGGTGCCTGTGTGAAGTGCTGTTCGGGGCTTAATGAAACAAGCTCTATCTTTGAGTCTGTGCCAAGCCTTTGTGCAGCCTGATTCTTTTCTTCTTTATCCTCATCATCGGTATAGACATTCAAAAAGCCCATAAATGTGTTTACCGAACCGGAAAGCTCGAATCTGTATTCTCCTGCGCCTATTACGACTTTTCTGGTCTTAAAGACGGCATCCGCCATCTGGCTTGCAGCAAATCTGTTCCAGATAAGCTGGTAGAGCCTGAACTCGTCTCTTGAAAGGCTGTCCTTTAAGAGCGAAGGATGAAGCGTAATGTCTGTGGGTCTGATGGCTTCATGCGCATCCTGCACACCGGCCTTTGCCTTGTTTTCGCTTGTGCGTGTTTTTACAAATTCTTCGCCGTAATTATCTGTGATATATTTCTTTGCAGCTTCCGCAGCTTCGTCCGCAACTCTTGTTGAGTCGGTTCTTAAGTAAGTTATGAGACCTGTTGCGCCTCTGCCCTTTATTTCTACACCTTCGTAAAGCTGCTGAGCGACCTTCATGGTCTTAAATGTGGCAAAATTGAGCTTCTTGGTGGCCTCCTGCTGCATTGTGGATGTGGTGAAAGGAAGCGGTGCTTTTTTTACTCTTTCGCCCTCTTTTACGCTTACCACCTTGAAATCGGCATTCTTTAATGCCTCGGATATAGCTGTCATCTCCTCTTTTGAGGCTGATGATACCTTCGCGGAATCTGTTCCGCAGTATTTGGCGGCAAAGCTCTTTTTAAGGCCTTCCTCCAAAAACTCCGCTTCAAGAGTCCAGTATTCTTCGGGCACAAAGCTTGCGATCTCGGCTTCTCTTTCGCAGATCATGTTAAGTACGGCCGACTGTACACGACCTGCGGAAAGTCCTTTCTTGACCTTTTTCCACAAAAGCGGGCTGATCATGTAACCAACCATACGGTCGAGCATACGCCTTGTCTGCTGAGCGTTGACAAGGTTCATGTCGATCTTTCTTGGGGATGCAAGCGCCGCCTTTACGGCAGTTTTGGTTATTTCGTTGAAGGTGATACGGTGAATATCCTTATCTTCCAGTTTAAGCGCAGCTGCCAGATGCCAGCTGATAGCTTCTCCTTCGCGGTCGGGGTCGGTCGCAAGAAAGACCTTGTCAGCCTTTTTGACATCTTTTCTGAGTTCACTTAAGATGTCGCCCTTTCCCCTTATCGTTATATATGTAGGGTCATAATCGCCGTCCACATCTATTCCGAGGCTGCTTTTGGGCAGATCACGGACATGTCCCTGCGATGCCGCTATCTCATAATTGTTTCCTAAAAACTTTTTTATAGTTCTGACTTTCGTCGGGGATTCGACGATGACCAAGTATTTTGCCATAGATGCCTCCCTGAATTAAATCTATAAAACAGAGCATAGCATACAATAAAAAAAATGTATTTGCAAGAGAAATTTTTTTTATCTAAAAAAGCCTTCTTGTAAAATGATTACGCATTGGCTGGGTTGCAAGGCCTTTTTTTTCAAGCGAATAAAGCACTTTAAACAATTCGTCTGTCTTCATACCCGCTTTAAAATACAGGTGTTCAAAATGCTGCATATCACCGGTTAACAGCGAATATATCCTCTTTTCGTCTTCCGTAAGGGTGATGACAGCATTCTCCTTTTCGCTCCCCGCACCGAAAAAATCTCTCAAGGTATCCATGTCGTTTAAGATGCAGGCGCCGTCGCTTATCATCTGATTGCAGCCCTCGCTGTATTTGTCCGTAAATCTGCCGGGGAGCGCGAAGACTTCCTTTCCCTGATCGAGAGCCCAGCTTACTGTAAGCTGCGTGCCGCTCTTTTTTCTGGCCTCTGTGACTATAACGCATTCGGAAAGGCCGCTGATAAGCCTGTTTCGCTGCCTGAAATTTTGGGCAAGACCGGGAGAGCCGGGTGCAAATTCGGAAATTATGCCGCCGTAATTTGCCAGGTATTCATACAGCTCTATGTTGCAAGCAGGATAGCATATATCCACCCCGCATCCAAGAACTCCAAGGGAGTAGCCGCCGTTTTTTAATGCGCCCCACTGGCCTTCGGCATCTATTCCCATTGCCATGCCGCTTACCACGCCTATATTCCAGCCCGCAAGCTTTGCCCCTATCATTTCGGCCATGGATCTGCCGTATTCGGTGCTTACGCGGGAGCCTATTATGGCGGCGCAGCGCTTTTCCTTTGCCGGGAGCTTTCCTATGACCCACAGGCCATACGGTGCCAGATCGATATTTTTAAGTTTATCCGGATAATCCGGATGATCTTTTGATATAAAACGGTATCTGTACTTGTGACTTGATTCGTAATAGGCATAATTGTCTCTTCTTCTGCCTGCCGTATCGTTCCATTCATTAAGCGCCGCCGCACTGAATATGCCTGCCTCTTTTATAGTTTCGGTATCGACTTTCAGTGCTTCTTCAGGGCTGCCCGAGAGAATTATCAGCTTTTCTATTGATCTTATCCCGATATTTTTCAGGCTGCAAAGATAATGCCATGCCGCCTCTCTTTTAAAGTCTGTACTCATCTCCACACCTCCCTGTCAAATGTACGGTATCCTATGGCTTCACAGATGTGATCTTCCGTTATGCGCTCGCTGCCTTCAAGGTCTGCTATCGTCTGGCTGACCTTTATCATTCTGTGATATGCCCTTGCACTTAAGTTAAGCCTGTCAAAGGCATCCTTTAAAAGCTTTTTTTCGGTGTCGCCGAGCTTACAGTATTTGCGGATAAGGCCGGGGGTAAGCTGGCTGTTATACATTATATTTTCTTTTTTATAACGCTCTCTTTGTATCTCGACCGCTTTAATGACTTTGCTTCTTATATCTGCGGACGACTCATTTGTTTCTTTTCCTTCAAGATCGTCATAGCCTATGCGCGCCACTTCGACGCACAGGTCTATCCTGTCCAAAAGAGGCCGGCTTATCCTGCCAAGATACCTTGCAACATCTGCGGGCGAACAATGACATCTGCTTCTGTCGGGATAATA
>CADAQV010000083.1 GCA_902790095.1 uncultured Lachnospiraceae bacterium
CACTCGGACTTGTGTTCCTTGCCGTTGGATTTATGGATACCATGAAGAGAAAAAAAGAGGAAGATAAAGAGTAACAAATAGTTAAAAGAGGCGGGCATTGCCCGTCTCTTTTGCATAAATAACGTGTGGTGCGCAATTTTCAGTCTTTAAAAATGCCCGCATTTGCCTTATAATGAACCAGACACTTTTGATACATGTCTTTTTAAGGAAAACCGTATGAAAAAAAAGAAGATAAGACGTGGCCAGATATTAATGCTCATTGGGGCATTTATGATAGTCGGTGCTTTGTCTCTGGCAATTTACAATCATATAAAAGAACAGAATGTAGGGGAAAAGTCCGAAGAAGTCCTTTCTGAGCTTGAAAGCCTGATAAACAAGGGTAAAAACGAGACCCATGTTTCAGATGGTGAGGATGATATCTTAGAAGGGCTTGATGAAGAAAACGCTGTCAAAAATAATCCCGAAGAGACAACTTCTTCATACAAGTACTGGAAAAAACCGACCGAAGAGGAAACGATAGTCATTGATATATCGGGAAAAACCGAAAGCCAGACAGAGACCGAAACAGAGACTGAGACAGAGACCGAGGAACCGACGACTCTTCCTCACGACCCCAACAATATGCCTTATGAGGTAGTTGACGGCCATTACTTTATAGGTGTACTTGATATGCCGACACTCGGAATAACGCTTCCCGTACAGTGGGGCTGGAGCGATGAGCTTATGGATATCTCGCCCTGCCGCTACCACGGTAATACCGAGGAAAACAACATCATCCTGATGGCACACAATTATACAACTCATTTCGGAGCGCTTTTTAATATAAATCTAGGCGATCCGGTGACATTTACCGATGTGAACGGGCATAAGATAACTTATCATGTCTATTACATCGACAATTTTCACAGAAAAGAAATATCAAAGATGTATGAAGGAGAATGGGATATGACGTTGTTCACATGTGTTCCTCATACATATAACAGACTTGCGGTAAGACTGGTAAGAGTGGATGGATAAAATAATAATAAGCAGGGGCCGGCAGCTTGGCCCCTGCTTATCGTAAAAAAGACTCTATGCCACATAGTAATCAACACTATGTTGCACTTTATCGGAAAATGATATATAATCTACTATGCATGTTTGTGCAGTCATAACGAAAGGAATTTTTATGAAATTTAAAAAGATAAATGAACATACTGTGGAGTGCTTTATCACCGAACAGGACCTGGCGGATAATGGTCTCACGCTCGAAGATCTGATAAAAGACCCCAAAAAGACAGATGAATTTGTTCATAAAGTCGTTTCTATATCAAGACAGGAAGTGGATTTCCAGCCCGACAGCTCCGTGCTTCAGGCACAGATAATGCCTTATGACGGCGGAATAGTTATGCTGGTGTTTGATAAGCCCACGGAAAAGCTTGGAGAGTATCTGCTTTCGCAGCTGAAGAAAAAGATATTTGAAGCGCTTCATATGAACAATGGAAATAACAAAGAAGAAGGTCACCTTGATGACGATGAGATATCGGAAGAGCTTGAAGCGCTGATGAACGAAGGGCTTCCGGGAGATCGTCCCGAGGGGCTTGCCGCAGGTGATGAGAGATGCTATCTGTTTCCGTCCTTTGAAAATCTGATGGATTTTGTCAGGAAGTGTGATCCTTCCGCAATCAGATACAGTCATCTGTATTACCAGGACGGTACATATTTCTGCATATTTGCAAAGAGCGATTGCTCTGATGAAGAATATGCCGAATTCTGTGACATAGCGGAAGAATACGGATATATGAGCGCGGACAATGATGCACGTATCCAGCTCATAAAAGAGCATACTTCGCCCCTTATCGCAACAGAAGCGATAGAGGTCCTTAAGCTCAGTATCAGGTAATGCTTAAATAAAACAGCGGACACGGGAGAGAGAAAATGAAAAAAGTAGCCATATCAACCGACAGCAACAGCGGGATCACTCAGGAAGAAGCATCAAAGCTAGGGGTCTTTGTGATCCCGATGCCATTTACTATAAATGGAAAAGATTATTTCGAAGATATCAATCTGACCCAGGATCAGTTCTATGATTTTCTGGCAAGTGATGCCGATGTTTCCACATCGCAGCCTTCAGTGGCCGCCGTACAGGACCTGTGGGATGATATCTTGAAAGAATATGATGAGATCGTCTACATCCCGATGTCCAGTGGTCTAAGCGGTTCATGTGATACTGCACAGATGCTTTCGCAGGATTATGACGACAGAGTAGAGGTCGTTGATAATCAAAGAATATCCGTCACTCAGAAACAGTCGGTTATAGATGCGAAGAAGCTTGCGGACAAGGGCTTTTCGGCAAAAGAAATAAAAGAGATACTGCTCCGTGACAAGATGAAATCGGGCATCTACATTATGGTAGATACCATGAAGTATCTTAAAAAGGGCGGAAGAGTGACACCGGCTGCTGCAGTAGTTGCGACAGTCCTCGGCATAAAGCCCGTGCTTCAGATACAGGGCGGAAAGCTTGATGCCTTTGCAAAGGTAAGAGGTGTAAGACAGGCCCACAAGGTCATGCTCGATGCATTAAAAAAGGATATGGAGACAAGAGTCATTCCCGAAAATGCGGAGATTGCCGTGGCACATACAAAGAATCCGGAAGAGGCTGAAAAAATAAAGGAAGAGATCCTTTCCCTGTATCCGGGCAGAGAGGTCATAGTTGACGCTCTTTCACTAAGCGTTTCATGCCACATAGGCCCCGGGTCACTCGCGGTCGCATGGTGTGAGAAGACTCCTGAATTATAATAAAGATTCAAGCAATCTTGCCAAATGGAAAAAACTCCTCGCTTCGTTCGGAGTTTTATTGATCTGACAGCCGCATGCGTCCGGCTGGCGGACTGGCACGATTGCTTCGCAATCTTGCCATAATGCGGTGCAGCCAAAGGCGTGCCAGCTCAGAAAGGCCAGAGATGAAATACTTTATTAAAAAGACTGTAAGCATGATCATAACACTGCTTATAGTATCCTTTTTGATGTTCCTCGTTTTCGAGATCATACCGGGGGATGCTGCAGTATCAAAGCTTGGTACCGAAGCAACACCCGAGCAGGTAGAAAGATACCGTGAAAGCATGGGCCTTAACGATCCTGTTCCCGTAAGATATGCAAGATGGCTTGCAGGCTATCTTCATGGTGATTTCGGAACTTCGACAAAGTATGAAAGACCCGTTGCAGGGCTTTTATCAGATAAGCTTACGGTCACCTTGTTCCTGGCCGTAGAATCATTTTTTTTTTTTTTTTTCATATCGATCCCGCTTGGAGTGCTTGTCGCAAAGTATTCGGGGAAAGCGTTCGGACGCATATCGCATCTTTTGATGCAGATAATCATGGCGATAACTTCGTTTTTTACCGGCATACTCCTTGTTTTTATATTCGGGATCACCCTGAAAATGTTTACACCATACAGATTTGTGGCACCCGGAGACAGTTTTTTAGGTTTCCTAGGATGCCTTTTTCCTGCGGCCGTTGCGATAGCTTTGCCCAAAATAGCAACCGTCGTAAGATTTTTAAAGCAGTCTGTAACAAGTGAGGAAAGACAGGATTATGTGCGGACGGCTTACTCAAAAGGAGCAAGCTCAAACCGTGTATATTTCCTTCATATATTAAAAAATGCCATGATCCCGGTAACGACCATTTTAGGTATGATACTTGCGGAGGTAATGGCAGGAAGCATCGTCATAGAGCAGGTATTCAACCTTCCCGGGCTTGGAAGATTTCTTGTAAGCTCCATAGGAAGCAGGGATTTCCCGGTAGTGTCTGCGATAATGCTCTATATGGCGGCGGTAGTTATAATAATAAACAATCTAGTGGATATACTTTATCATGTGGTAGATCCCCGGATCCAGAATGATTAGGGGGGACATATGAAAAAGATAAAAAGATTTATAGTAACAAGGGCAAAGGGCTTTAAAGAATGGTTTAAGCAGCGCACCGTCACCGAAAGGATAGGCTTTTGCATCCTTTTCCTGATCATGCTTATGGTGCTTATAAGCTTTTTCTATCTGCCTTACGACCCGACAAAAATGGACGGAACCGCAAAGCTGAAAGGTCCATCCCCCTCGCATTTATTCGGAACCGACAATTTCGGCCGCGATGTCTTTTCAAGAGTGATGAGCGGTCTGCAGGATACCGTCATAATAGCTCTTGGCATAGTGGCCATCGGTGCGTTTTTCGGATCGGTGATAGGTTCTGTCACCGGTTATATAGGCGGTCTCTTTGATGAGGCTGTCATGAGAATAAACGATGCCATGACGGCATTTCCGAGCATGCTCTTAGCGCTTGTCGTAATAAGTGTATGGGGAGCAGGAAAGTATAAAGTTATAATTGCCCTCGGCATAGCATTTATCCCGTCATTTGTAAGAATAGTAAGGGGAGAGATGCTGAAATTAAAGGATGCGGACTATGTAGACAGCGCAAGGCTTATGGGAGTTCCGACATTCCGTATTATTTACAGACACATTTTCCCAAACATCATGCCGACGCTTCTTTCGGCAATAGCGGTCGGCTTTAACAATGCCGTGCTGGCAGAATCGGGCCTCAGCTATTTAAATATCGGCGTAACACCCCCGGAGGCTTCGCTTGGAAGTATGCTCAGCGATGCGCAGGGTTATTTACTTAATGCACCGTGGTATGCGCTTGCGCCGGGCTTTGTAATGATCATATTGATACTCGGATTCAGCTTTGTTTCCGAAGGCAGAACAAAGTAAGGAGAGGAAAATGCTTGAAGTAAAGAACCTAAGAGTCTCCTTTGATGATTCCGATGAAGTGGTTCACGGCATAGATTTTGAGATAGGTGAGACCGAGATCGTAGGTATAATAGGCGAATCCGGTTCGGGAAAGAGCGTTACCGCACTTTCCTGCATAGGACTGTTAAAAGACAACGCCACCTGTACCGGCGAGATAATATTCAAAGGAAAAGACTTAAACAAGCTTTCGGATGAAGAGAGAAGAGCTTATAAAGGGACCGAGATCACGCAGATCTTTCAGGAGCCGCTGACATCGCTCAACCCCGTGCTTACGATATGGCATCAGCTCGAAGAACCTCTTATTCTTCACCGCAAGAATATGTCCCCGGCGGACAGAAAAAAACGTGTCCTGCAGGCCATGCAGCAGGTTGGATTAAATGATCCCGAAGAATTACTTGACTGTTATCCGCATGAGCTTTCGGGTGGTATGAGACAGAGAGTCATGATAGCCATTGGCATAATCTGTCACCCTTCGCTTATGATAGCGGACGAGCCGACAACGGCCCTTGATGTCAATCTTCAGGATCAGATACTTGCACTGCTTAAAAGAATAAGCCGCGACCACCATATGAGCATCATGTTCATATCCCATAACATGAGCATCGTCAGAAACTTCTGTGACAGAGTCTATGTTATGCATAAAGGAAATATCGTGGAGACAGGCACGCCCGATGAGATCTTTTTTGATCCCAAAGAGGATTATACAAAAAAACTGATCGGCTCAATTCCAAACGGAAAGCTGAGAGAAGACAGCCTCAAGGGTGATGAAAAGACCATATTAAAGGTAGAGGACTTTTCGGTATTCTATAAGCAGCAGAAGAAGAGATTCTATGAAAAGACCGTCTTAAAAGAAGTTGTAAAGAAAGTATCCTTCGAGCTGCATGAAGGCGAGATGGCAGGCCTTGTCGGCAGGAGCGGATGCGGGAAATCCACACTTTCCCTCGGCCTTTTGGGACTGCATAAAATTACAAAAGGGTCCGTATTTTTTGAACATGACGGGAAAAAGACAAACATGCTTGACAGGCATGCCGACAAGCACGGCGTCATGCAGATGGTATTCCAGGATCCGTACGGTTCGTTAAACCCCAAAAAAAAGATTGGCTGGATACTTGCGGAACCTCTTCGCATGAAAGGCGAGCTTAAGACAAGCGCCGAAAGAAAGCAGAGAGTTCACGAGGTCCTGCAGGAGGTAGGTCTTGACTTATCCTATTCCAGAAGATATCCCAGCGATCTTTCGGGCGGACAGAGGCAGCGCGTCTGCATAGCTGTAGCTTTGATCCAGGGCGCAAGGCTTATAATAGCCGACGAACCTGTTTCGGCACTCGACGTGACCGTCCAAAAGCAGATCCTAGAGCTTATTCTTGACATCCAGCGGCGTACTGGCATAGCGGTATTGTTCATTTCGCATGATATGAACATTGTGCGGCAGATGTGTCACAGGATATTCCATATGACGGACGGAAAGCTAAATGAACTGACTCCCGAAGAGGTCAGCGATGATATTCATAAAAAATAACAGGAGAGTAGGAAAGTATTATGTATATCTATAATACACTCACAAAGAGGAAAGAAGAGTTTAAACCACTTGAAAAAGCAGACATAA
>CADAQV010000084.1 GCA_902790095.1 uncultured Lachnospiraceae bacterium
GCTCCTCGGGAGAAAGCAGTATATCCTGAGCTTTTCCGGTGTATATTGCGGGTGAGGTCTGCGATGTCTTTTCGTACAGCTTGATAAGATTGTTGCGCCTTAGTCCCTCAAACCCTACTCCGACAAGATTCATCCATCTGCAGTACGACCTGTCATAGGTCCTTGCACGGTTCCCGTAGCTTATGACGCCGTAGCCGAATACCCTGTTTTCGTCATACAGCGGTGTAAAGAAAAAGGCTCTCGGTTTTCCGCGTCTTTTCAGCTGAGGAACAAGCATGCGTCTGTCAAATATCTCTTCTGTTCCCGTCTTATTGGGACTTCCGTCATTTCCGTAGCTGACCGCCCTTACGATGCGCTTTGTCATGCCGACTTCATCCGGAACAACATCAGGGTTTGACTCGACATCTTTCCAGTGATCGCAAAGACACAGAGAGAAATTGTCTATATCCCCAAGCTGATACACATACGAATAAACAAGATTCAAAAATGATGCAAGCTCACTTTCGTGCAGAATGTTGTTTATCATGTTGTTGTACGCCGAATTGAAACCTTCCTTCATTATTTCGGTGTCCCAGCTGCTTCGCAGGATCTCTTTTCTTATGCTTGCCTCTTCGCTAAGCATACTGCATTTGCAGCCGCAGCTTTCGCCCCGGAAAAATTCAGCTTTGGCGCTGTATTTCCTTATTTGGCGCCCCATAAGCGCATCATCGATATATTCGGCGGCATATTTGCCGTTTTCCCCTGCCGGGAGAATGCAGGACGTTAACGGTTTGGGGCTCTTTCTTCCGTCTTCGCAGCTGTCAAAGCCGACTACCGCAATATCCTTTCCGACAATAAAGCCTCGCCTTTCAAGTGCCTTGCAAAGGCCGATCGCCATCGGGTCGTTCGCGCATGCTACGGCCTGAGGAAGTCCTCTTCCCGTAAGGAACTGATCGACTGCCACCTCGCCGCTGGTATACCAGAAATCGCCGTATATTATGCGGTCTTCGCTCACCTTAAGGCCATGATCCGCCATTGCCTTTTTGTAAGCGTCAAGACGCATGATGGAGTGTTCATGCCATCTTTTTCCCGTTATGTATGCTATATCCGTAAAACCATGGTCTTCTATGAGATGAGAGACCAGTCTGTAACAAGGTTCAAAACCGTCTGTTAAGATGCTCGGAAAATACCTGCTCTTTATATCTATGACAAGTACAGGCCCCTTAAAAGAGGCATGGATCTTTTCCTCGAGCATATCAGCCACTCCGGGAGTCTGCACCGAATCACGCAGAAAAACGATCGCGTCAAAATCCTCCGGAACAAAAAGGTCGAAGATATGCGCTTCGGATGCCTCTCTTGGCGGAGTATCCATATATTTTCGATTCATCGAGAATACGCAGACTTCAAATTCCCTGCTAAAAGCCTCTTTTAAGAAGCCTTTCAGAAAATTATTCTGGTATTCCTCGTCACACTGGCCCGCAAGCACTGCGGCCCGTTTTGTTTTCCCCATAACCTATTTCCCCTGATAATGCGTTTGATACTTTAATTCAGATAAGTCCAACCTTTCTCTTTGCCTTTGAAAGAGTGCGGTTTGAGACCTTGTATGCCGTCTCGGCGCCTTTTGCGATAAGCTCTTCAAGATAAGTCTTTTCTTTTGAAAGCCTTGCAAAATCATCCCTGATGGGCTTTAAGCTGTCTGCAACGACCTGCCCTACTGCAAGCTTGAAGTCTCCGTATCCCTTGCCTTCAAATTCAAGCTCTGCCTCGTGAATGGTCTTTCCTGTCAGCACGGAATAGATGGTAAGAAGGTTGTTGATACCGTCCTTTCCTTCTCTGAATACGATCTCTCTTTCGCTGTCCGTTACGGCACGCTTGAATTTGTTTATGATCACATTCTCATCGTCAAGGATCGAAATGAATCCATTTGCGTTTTCATCCGATTTGGACATCTTCTTTAAAGGATCCTGCAGTGACATTACCCTTGCGCCTGCCTCGGCGATGTAGGGTTCGGGAATCTTGAAGGTCTGACCGTAGCGCGAATTGAAACGCTCTGCAATATTTCTTGTAAATTCAAGATGCTGCTTCTGGTCTGCGCCCACCGGAACCATGTCTGCCTGATACAAAAGAATATCTGCGGCCATCAAAACAGGATATGTGAAAAGTCCTGCGTTGATATTGTCGGGATGCTTTTCCGACTTATCCTTAAACTGCGTCATACGGCCGAGTTCACCGAACTGTGTTACATTTGAAAGAATCCATGAAAGCTGTGCATGGGTGTTGACCGTGCTCTGCACAAAGATCAGGCTCTTTTCGGGGTCTATGCCGCAGGCCAAAAGGAGCGCGAAGCAGTCCATCGTCTGCTTTCTGAGCTTTGCGGGTTCCTGATAAACAGTGAGGGAGTGAAGGTCTGCTATGAAATATGCGCATTCGTAATCCTCCTGCATCTTTCCCCAGTTTTTAATAGCTCCAATGTAGTTGCCAAGCGTGAAAACTCCGGTCGGCTGAATGCCACTTAAAATGATCTTCTTTTCATCCATTTTCTTTTTCCATACCCTTTTCTTTTGTATTTATGTATCTTGATCTTCCTTATTTATGATCTCAAGCAACCTGCTGCAGACTTCGTTTGCCGCAAAAAGCTTGTATTCATGCCTTGAGTCAAGAAGTAAAACATCCTTTTCGAAGGAATAACATCCCTTGTCAGTTTCTATCGCAAACCATACCTTTCTTAATGGCGACGGATTTTGCGGGTCGGGATTTGCAAATGTACCTGTTATACCAACGCCTATATCTGCCGCATAGCAACGTTTGCATGACGCGGCCATTGCCTCTGCGGTCTCTTTTGAATATACCGTATATTTGAAGATCGTCTCTTCCGGCACTCCGCAGTATATCTTTGCTTCATTGGAATATGTAACAAAAGCTCCCTTGATTATACCGGAGGCACCTTCCGTATCGGTGATAAGAGATGCGATCATCCCGCCGGTGCAGCTTTCCATGGTCGATATACTGATATCTTTTTCTATCAGGAGTTTTGTCAGTTTCGCATATCTGTCCCTGACCGTCTTTTCAAATGAACCTGTCATTTCCATAAAGCCGCATCCTCCTCCCTGATGAAGCAGAGTCCCGGCTCAAAAAGAAAGCCGCTCGAGACAATGCTTAAGGCATATTCATCCGTATCGAAGAACTTGCCCGTAAGCCTTTTTCCTTCTATCAGTACGGGCAGATCGGCAAAAAACGGCAGGACCGAAAAAGTGTTCATATCCATTAAAAGTCCCCTGCCATCCTCTTTTACGACTGCTTCTTTAAATGTCCAGAGAAGATAGCGTCTTCGCTCATCCAGGGCCGCCCAGTCATATTCCTCATCCGTGCAGATGCGCCTTAAAAGCGGCAGGTCTATATTTCGCTTTTTTTGAATATCAAGGCCTATGCTACTGTTTGACACCGCAACAGCGGCAAATATTCCGCTGTGCGAAATTGATATGCAGGGTCCGCCGGTGATATACGGTTTCCCGTTTTTTTCAGTGCATATGCGCCCTTCATCACTGATCCCCGTTGTATGGGCTATCAGGACCCCGGCCGCTACACAAAGCTTTCTGTCGCTTTCGTTTCGAAATCGCATTGCTTTTTTGTACCTTTGCGGCATATAAAAGCTGATGTATTCAAAATCGGCCTGCGTTACCGAATCGATACTCATAAGATATATGTTCATCTCTTTCGTATCGCCTCGTAAACCATCTTGGCCGCTTCGATATCGGTGTTTACGCCTATGCGGAAGGTGGGAGTCTGAGTTATCATCTTTGAAAACGAATTGACGATAATATATTTTTCCTCTTCATCATAGGGTTTTTGGGTCTGCCTAAGCATATCGTCAAGTATCCTCGGACCTTTTTCCGGCCTTACCCAGTTATTCTTGCTGCGCTCAAGCATGCAGACCGCGGCGATCGGCGCGCACTCATTCAGGTTTGAATCCGAAGCGCCCGAAAACGGTGTCCCGTACGCAAACCAGTGTCCCTTGCCGTCCGGATAGATGGCCGGTTTGTCATCATTTATTATTTTTGTTCTTCCCGGGCCCAAATACTTTTGCCAAAGCTGTGTATGAAAGGACTTGCCCACCTGGCTGGACGCCGATATGAGATATGCCCACCCGTCAACGACAATAGCGGACGAATGCAGGAAGTTGACCTTGTATTTGAGAGCCTGCCTGTAGAAATCATCCGACGCAAGTATCTCTGTCCACATATCAGGGGAGACCTGGGATACAAGCTGATGATTTCTGCCGGCTTCCTCATCATACCCCTCAAGAACGACATGCGGTACCTTAAACGGGGCACATATGTATTTTTCGGCACTTTCAAGCAGTCTGGGGGACTTGATATCCATAAGTACCTGAAGGCCTGCGATCCTGTAAAAATTTGTCACGTTACAGCTCCTGATTTCTTCTGATCAGATCTCTCTTTCTGAGAGTCGGATCAAGTATCTTCTTTCTGATCCTTAAATGCGTGGGTGTTACTTCGAGTAGCTCATCATCATCTATAAAATCCATGCTCTGCTCTAGGGACATGATCACCGGAGGAATGAGACGAAGCGCATCATCCGCAGCAGAGCTTCTGGTATTTGTAAGATGCTTTGCCTTGCAGACATTTACTTCTATGTCTTCGCTCTTTCCGGTCTGTCCGATCACCATTCCGGCATATACCTTTTCGCCGGGGCCTACAAAGAGGTCACCTCTCTCCTGCGCATTGAAAAGACCGTATGTTAAAGTCTCGCCTGACTCAAATGCGATAAGCGAACCGGATTTTCTGAAGGATATTGGGCCTTTGTAGAGTTCGTATCCGTCGAAGATGGTATTCATGATACCGTTACCCTTTGTATCGGTCATAAATTCGCCTCTGTAGCCGATAAGGCCTCTTGAGGGTATTCTGAACTCAAGCCTTGTGTAGCCTCCGTTTGCCGAACCCATTCCCGCAAGCTCGCCCTTTCTTGAAGAAAGCTTCTGAATGACGTTTCCCGCAAATTCCTCGGGAACATCCACGTATACAAGCTCCATGGGCTCTAAGGTCCTGTTTCTCTCGTCCGTCTTTGTGAGAACGTGAGGACGGCTTACCGCAAATTCATATCCTTCGCGGCGCATATTTTCTATAAGTACGGAAAGATGAAGTTCCCCTCTTCCCGATACCTTAAAGGAATCTGTATTCTCTGTTTCTTCCACTCTAAGAGACACATCTGTGTTAAGCTCTCTGAAAAGCCTGTCGCGGAGGTGGCGCGAAGTTACGAATTTGCCCTCCTGTCCCGCCAAGGGGCTGTCATTTACCATGAAATACATGGAAAGAGTCGGCTCTGATATTTTCTGGAAGGGTATGGGCTCTGTGTCCGCAGGGTCGCAGATGGTATCTCCGATATGAAGATCGGCAATACCGCTTACGGCTACTATCGAACCAAATGATGCTTCCGTGACTTCCTTTTTATTGAGGCCTTCATATTCGTAAAGACGTCCTATCTTTACCTTCTGCTTTTTGTCAAGGTCATGAGCGTTTACCAGTATAAGCTCCTGATTGCTCTTTATCTTTCCTGTCTCGACCTTTCCTACGCCTATTCTTCCGACATATTCATTGTAGTCTATGGTGGATATAAGAAGCTTTGCGGGTGCATCCGTCTCACCTTCGGGCGCCGGGATGGAGCTGATGATCGTCTCAAACAGCGGCTCCATGTTTTTGGGCTCGTCATCGGGGTCAAGCACTGCATAGCCGGACTTTGCACTTGCGAAAACGAAAGGACAGTCAAGCTGTTTTTCGCCTGCGTCAAGATCCATCAAAAGCTCTAAGGTCTCATCCTCCACTTCCCTGGGCCTTGCGCCGGGGCGGTCAACCTTGTTTACACATACAACTACCGCAAGGTCGAGCTCCAAAGCTTTTCTAAGTACGAATTTTGTCTGTGGCATGGGGCCTTCAAAGGCATCCACCACCAGTATTACTCCGTCTACCATTTTAAGGACACGTTCAACTTCGCCTCCGAAATCCGCGTGTCCGGGTGTGTCTACTATGTTTATCTTTACACCTTTGTAAAATACTGCCGTGTTCTTGGAAAGGATGGTTATACCTCTTTCCCTTTCGATATCGCCCGAGTCCATGACACGCTCGGCAACCTCCTGATTTTCGCGGAATACCCCGCTCTGCTTTAACAGCTCATCCACGAGGGTCGTCTTGCCGTGGTCTACATGAGCGATTATCGCAACATTTCTGATGTCTTCTCTTTTCATTTCATTCATTTCCTTCTTTTTTTCGTGTGAATTACAGACTATGTCATTATCTTGTCTATAATAACATAAAGTGAGAAGAAATGGAATGTTTTTTTTGAGGAACGAGTGAGACGGGGGGACGGGGTCA
>CADAQV010000085.1 GCA_902790095.1 uncultured Lachnospiraceae bacterium
TCATTGCCATGATCGCTGCCATCGCTGCGATACCGATTCTTGCGTTCTTTGTCATCTTTATATTGTTCTTCTTCATGATTTTTTCCTCCTGATTTTCTTTTTTTGATGTTGTTTTTTTTTATTTGCGGGGTGTTTCTTTGTTTCTGATGCCAATATAACACACCGACCTTTGCAACTTCTTTGCAAAGATCGGTGTGTTTTTAAAAAAAAATTTTAGTACTTTATAAAACCTCATTAAGTGCCTTAAGCAAATAATCGTTCTCTTCGTCGGTCTTTACGGAAAGGCGGATATAATTGCCTCCTTCAAAACCTGTCTTGGTGGAAAGGTCTTTTATAAGGATATTGTAGCGGTTTAAGAGGATATCCGCAAGCTCGCCGGATGTCATTCCGGTCTCGATGCGGGCAAGGACGTAGTTTGCCTGGGTGGGGTAGACTTTTAAGCCCTGTACGGCGTAGAGGCCAACCATAAAGCGGCTTCGAACGCCCATGAACCTTTGCATTGCGGCTTCGTAATCGCCCTTGTATTTTTCGATGATCTGCATGAAGTATTCACCGAAGGAGTTGATATTCCAGATGGCAACATCCTTTTTCATAAAAGCGATAAGGTCTTTGTCGCCGGAAGCCAGGACGCCGAGCCTGAGGCCGGGAACACCGAAGGATTTTGCGATACTCTTTATTACTATAAGGTTCGGATGGAAATCAAGCACGAACTGATCAAGTAAAGTCGTCTTTTCGGGAACGTCGGCGAAATCCACAAAGGATTCGTCAACGACAAGTCTGCAGCCCTTCATCTCTGCCCAGTCGGCCATGCGGATAAGGTCCGCTCTGCTTATAAAGTGGCCGGAAGGGTTGTCGGGATTGATGAGCACGAGTGCCGCGATATCCTTGTCCTGATAGAATCTCATCAGGGAATCGGCGTCGTACTTAAAGTCTTCGCCCATACCGGGGAAGGGAACAACTTCTTCTTCCTCGTTCTTCTTCCTGTGAGGGTATTCCTCGAATGTGGGGTAGATCATTCCGAGCTTACCCTGCATTGAAGGTACCTGTTCGACAAGGGATTTGATGAGTTCGGAGGTTCCGTTTCCGACAACTATGTTTTCGGGGCGCACACCGAAGAACTTGCCTGCAAGGAGGCTGTTTACGTTCATGCCGGAAGGATATTCGCGGATAAGCGTCTCAAAGCGTGAACGCATTTCGTCCATAAAACGGGCATTGGGGAAATACGGGTTTACAAGGTAGCAGAAATCGTGCATTCCCGGATATCTCCAGTATCCTCCAAAGCGCCTGATATACTTTTTGTATTTGTCGATGCCGCCGGCAAAGATGGTCTCTGCTATGTCGACATCCTGGATGTCATTTATCTCATACCACTTTTCGCTGACAAGCTTGCGCGCCTTTATAAGGGGCTTTTCCTGGAAAGCTATAACGCGGAGAAGCGATTCGTAGCCCGACGATCTGCCGAAGGCATTTGCATATGCCAAAAGGAAGGGAACATATTCTGTCTTAAGAAATTCCTTTCCAAATTTATACATATTGGCGGTCTTGTAATAATCAAGCCCGTCTCCGTAGCGGAAATGCTTTGGGCTCACAAAGCGGATGATGTTGTCGTCCTCATCAAGGAGCACTGCGGCGGAATTCATCCATATCTCGGGCTTTGCGACAAGGGCAAGATTCGGATATTCGTCATCTAAGAGGCGGTCTATTACCGCGCTTTCAAAAACCGAATCGGACTCTAAAATTATAGAGTCATCCTGAAGCAAAAGCTCGCCCGCAAGCGAAAGCGAATATACATTATTCGTAGTCTCGTAGCGCTCATTTCTGACAAATTCGATACCTGTCTTTATGCCAAGACCTTTTACAAAATTTTCAAGCCCTTCGGCCTGGTAGCCCGTGATCATGACGATGCGGCTTAAACCTTTTTCGTCAAGTATGCGGAGCGTTCTTTCTATTATGGTCTTATCGCCGATCTTGACCATGCATTTTGTTTTGTCACTGGTAAGCTCCCGGAGATTTCTTCCCATTCCGGCAGCGGTTATCACAGCCTGCATCTGTTTGTTCCTTTCAGTCTTTATAGCCGTTCTCTATCCATCTGACGGCATTTTTGTAATCGTCCATCGTGTCTATTTCGCGGGTGCGGATAAATATCATCTTCATCGGAAGACGCGGTTCGAGCAGAAAATATACATGTCCCGTGGTAAGGCCCAAATGCTCTTTTTTCATCTGCATAAGGCCCGTCCATTCATACTTTCCTCTCTGACGGGAAAATTCGGTGACATACTCCTGCCCGTCCTCTTTGATCATAACGGACATAAGCACGGGATTGTCCGTGCCGGGAGTCGTTCCGCCTATGCACTCATCCGGGCATTCAAGGACCGTATTAAGGTCGTCGGGATGCACTAGAAGATCGCCGTCAAGCGCAACCACCATATCGCGGCCATGGGCTGCACCTTTAAGGAAGCTGTCGCCCGTTCCCGTATTTTTGTAATTGTGGTTGAATACAAAGGTCACGTCCTTTCTGTACCCAAGCACCATTTCGATGACCTTTTCATACTGATAGCCGACTACTATCCTTATGTCATCATAATCTTTCAAAAGCTCAAGCTGGCGAAGAAGTAAAGGTTTTCCTGCAACGCTCACCAAAGCCTTTGTGCAGCCAACGCCAAGCCTTGTACCCATTCCTGCGCAGCTTATGACTATGGTCTTTTTAAGATCCGCATCACTTGGATAGCTTACTTTTGATGCTATTGCCCTTAAGAGCCGGCAAAGCTTTTCCTCTGTATATACGGCATGAGTAGCATTGTTTAAAAGCGACATTGCAACATTTCTGACAGCTCCAAAGCCGATGCCTATATCTGCTGCCGCAATCATCTCTGCGTCATTGTCGCCGTCTCCCACAGCCGCAAAGGGATGAGGTATAGCAGCTATTGCCCTGCCCTTGTCTATGATCTTATCTATGCCGAGAAGCTTGTCGCCATTCTCGTCAAGTCTGGCCTTAGAACAGAGACAGTGGTCCTTTGAAATGCCTATCTTTTCCATAAGGCCGCTGATCCACACATCAAGGTTGCCCGTTACAACATAGCAACGGTCGGAATTTTCTTTTATAAAAGAGACGAGTTCCTCGTGAAGAGGTATTCCGGCTATTATCTCTCTGGCCTTTGAGACCGGAATGACCGATAACATCTCCACACGCTTGGAAAAGCTTTCCGCAAACGGAATCTCCCCCATCATGGTCTTTTCCGTCATTTTTTTCATGACATCGCCAATGCCGATGGAATCGGCAAGTGCCGGCAGGATCTCTTTTTTTGTGATCGTAGCGTCAAGATCGAACAAATATGAATATTCCATTTTTCTTCCTTTGCGGCAGGCAGTATTGTATTTTGCGCCTGCATCCGATTGATTATACTACATATTGATACATATTTGCAATAAAAAAAGCTTTTGGCTTACACTTAAGGGCGCCGGCTTTTTGGTATACAAGGGCTTTAAAAAAAGGCATGAATATTGTATACTCTTATCAGCAGCCCGCAAAGAACAGGGCATAGCAGATAAAAGGGGACTTTAATGATCATGGAAAGCAGTAAATATAAAAAAGCAGTTATTATATGCGCGGGACCGGTAAAGGATCCGGGCATCATTGCAGATGTATGCAAAGGATGCTATGTCATGGCAGCAGACGGCGGGATAAGGCACTGCCTTGCGGCAAATGTAAGGCCCGATATATGGGTGGGTGACATGGACTCTGCAGACGGATCGCTGCAAGAGGAAGCCGTAAAAGCTTTTCCGGATCTTGAGACACTTACCTGTTCACCCATAAAGGATGACACCGATGCCTGCCTTTGCGCTAAGCTTGCCGCAGAGAAGGGATATAAAACCATTACTGTTCTTGGCGGGATAGGCGGAAAGCGCATAGAGCATATGCTGGCAAACATTCAGATGATGCACGGTTTCAAAGAAGATGGGACCGATATAGTGATGATGGATGCGGGCACAAAGATGTACTGCCTGCATAATGAAGAAAGATGTTTTGATGAAAACGAAGAAGGATTTATTTCTGTTTTTTCCCTGACTGACATCTCAAAGGTATCCATAAAAGGTCTTTTTTATGAATACGAGGGCGAGCTGAAAAACAGCTTCGCCCTCGGTATAAGCAACGAATTCTGCGGCCGGAAAGCAAGCATTGCCGTAAATGGCGGCACGTTGCTTATCGTGCAGTCGCGATAATTAAGGATGGGCCGGGCTACTTTCTCATGTTGTATGCCATGTCAAAGAAGCCTTTTTCATACTCAAGGCAGGTTGCAAAAATGCCGACAAGCTCGTCCTTTTCTTTGCGGCCCAAATCAGCTGTCATGGCCTCTACAGTGTCGATCCATGCCTGATTGGCGGCATTATATTCAGCTCCTGCGTACACAGCAAACCACCCTGCGTATGGCGATGCGGGATCTACCTTTTTCTCTTCCGTCATTTTCTTTCCGATATGCGCATAGAGCCACGAGCATTGAAGAAGCGATGTGGCCCCGTATGCTATTCCGCCGCGCAAAAGATTACCCTTCACGTATTCATTGTAATCTACGGCTGCCTTTGCCCTCTTAACGTTCTTGATCTCATCCTCCGTTATTCCAAGATCACGCATGTTTGGGATATGAACGTTATCTATCTCATCGCGGATAGCCTGGATAAGCTGATCAAAAAAGCTCTTAAACTCAGCATTATCGGTCATATTGTACATCATTTCAAGAATCTTTATATATTCTTTTAAGTAGGCGTAGTCCTGCAGCATGTAATACTTGAACTTTTCTGTGCTTAAAGATCCGTTTGCCATTTCCGCAACAAACGGAACGTCGGCCATTTCATCCCATTTTTCTTTTATGCTCTCATAGAGCTCTTCCGTGAATTTCACTTTTTTATTCTCCTTATTCTTTTATTCTTGTTTTGCATCACTCATCTTTTATTGCCCATCCGTGATCCATGGGGCCGCTTCCTTTTCCAAGATCAAGCATTGCAGCAAGAGCTCCCGAGATATAATTCTTTGCCTTTTCAACCGCATCTTCCATTGAATAGCCCTTTGCAAGGCCGGAAGCTATAGCGGATGAGAGAGTGCAGCCCGTGCCGTGGGTATTTGGATTATCTATCCTCTTTCCCTTAAACCAGCGGTATGTGCCGGCATGGTACAAAAGATCGTTTGCATCGTTTAAGTTGTGCCCGCCCTTTAAAAGAACAGCTACATTACAGGTCTTGCTTATCTTTTCGGCCGCGGCGATCATATCATCCTCGCTTTTTATCTCCATGCCGGATAAAACTTCGGCCTCGGGGATGTTTGGCGTGATGATGTCCGCAAGCGGAAGCAGCTTTTCGGTAAGAGTCTGTATCGCCTCATCGCTTATGAGCTTTGCGCCGCTGGTCGCGACCATAACAGGGTCCACTACGATGTTTTTTGCGGAATACTTTTTAAGCTTATCCGCAATAACTTCTATAAGAGCGGAGCTTGATACCATGCCTGTTTTTACAGCGTCGGGGAAAATATCCGTAAATACGGCGTCAAGCTGTTCTGCGAGAAACTGAGGCGATACCTCCATTATGCTTGTAACGCCGGTGGTATTTTGCGCCGTAAGTGCGGTCACCGCGCTCATGGCATATACTCTGTTTGCAAGCATGGTCTTTATGTCCGCCTGTATTCCTGCGCCGCCGCCCGAATCCGAGCCGGCGATAGTCAGTGCTGTTTTCATAATGTTTCCTTTCCTGTATTATATTTTTATTTTCAGTGCCCTTATGGTCTCTGCTTTAAGATCTTCGGCAGCCTTTTTGATATCAGCTGCCGCATATATGGCGCTTATGACCGCAATACCGCAGATACCGCTGCCGGAAAGCTCCTTTACATTTTCAAGGGTTATCCCTCCTATGGCTATTACCGGGATGGAAACCGCCTCGCAGATAGCCTTTAAAGTTTCAAAAGATACATCATCGGCATCGGCCTTTGAACCGGTCTTAAAGACGGCTCCGACTCCAAGATAATCCGCGCCTCTTTTTTCGGCAAGTATCGCCTGCTCTACGGTCTGCGCAGAAACGCCTATTATCTTATCGGGGCCGAGCATGGCGCGGACATCTCCTGCTTCCATGTCGCTTTGGCCCACATGGACTCCGTCGGCATCTATCTTTTTTGCAAGCTCCACATTGTCATTTATCACAAAGGGGACATTATACCGGTTGCAAAGCTCTTTGAGCTCTTTAGCTTCTTTTAGAAAAGTCTCCTCATCAAGCTCCTTTTCGCGAAGCTGGACGAATGTGACTCCGCCCTCAAGGCTTTCCTTTACGACGTCCGAAAGCTTCCTGCCGGAAAGCCAGTGCCTGTCTGTCACCGC
>CADAQV010000086.1 GCA_902790095.1 uncultured Lachnospiraceae bacterium
ATGCGGGCGGTAAATGTTTTTTCCATGGTTTTCTCCTTAATTACAGCATGTCGGCCGTTACTATCTCGCCTTTTACCGCAGATGCAGCCACGGTTGCTGCGGATGCGAGATATACAAACGAATCCTTGTGGCCTGCGCGGCCCTTAAAGTTTCTTGTTCCTGTGGAGATGAGAGTTTCGCCCTCACCTATAACGCCCTGACATGCGCCCCAGCATACGGAGCAGTTGGGGTTCATGATGATGGCGCCTGCCTTGGAAAAGATGTCAAGAAGTCCTTCCTGCATGGCCTGATTATATACGCTGCGGCTTGCCGGCACAACAAGAAAACGAACCGAAGGAGCCACCTTTTTGCCCTTTATGATCGCTGCGCCGACGCGAAGGTCCTCTATGCGTCCGTTGTTGCATGAACCGAGGAATGCCTCGTCGATCTTTGTTCCTGCAGCCTCCTTTGCCGGAACGACATTGTCAACAAAATGAGGCTTAGCAACAATAGGAACGATCTCATCAAGATCGATATCGATAACTTCAGAAAAAACAGCATCCGGATCGGACTTTAAGATCGCTTTTGGCTCGCGCCCGTGCTCCTTAAGATAATCCATTGCCACATCATCTACCTCCATAAGAGCGGTCTTTGCACCCGCCTCAACGCAGAGGTTGCAGATTGAAATTCTCTCTGACATGGGAAGGGACTTCAGGCCCTCGCCTGCAAATTCCATAGCTTTGTAGTTTGCGCCGTTTGCGCTTATGCGGCCGATTATGGTGAGAATAAGATCTCTTGCGTAAACGCCTTCCCTAAGCTTGCCCTTAAGATTGAACCTGATAGTTTCAGGAACAAGAAGCCATGACGTACCTGTTACCATTGCGTAAAGGTAATCCGTGCAGCCTACGCCCGTTCCGAATGCGCCCAAAGCGCCGTAAGCGCAGGTGTGCGAATCAGCACCGAAAATAAGCTCGCCCGGGGCTACATGGTTCTCCATCATTATCTGGTGGCATACGCCCTCGCCCTCGTAAAACTTAATACCGTTTTCACGGGCAAATTCACGCATTTTTTTATGTGAAGCGGCTGTCTTTGGGCTGTCCGCAGGAACATTGTGGTCAACTATCCACACAAGCTTGTCCTTGTCCGCGATATGCGGATTCTTAAGCTTGTTGTACATATCTATGGTAAGATGAGTCGTTCCGTCATTGCTCATCAGGCGGTCAAGCGTAACCGTCTCTATATCGCCCGCCTTTGTATATTCCTTACCTGCGGCAAGAGCGATGATCTTTTCAGCCATCGTCATGCCTCTTTTTTTATCTCCCTTTTGATTGCTTGCAGCGGCTGTCTTATCGGAAGCCTTTTTATCCGAATTTAAAGAAGCTATAAGCCCACCCTGATCAAGAATCGCCTGCATCTTTGCCGGCAGCTTTGTGCATGTGAATTTTCTGCCCCCGCAGCTTATCGACCCTTCCAAAAGATCAAGCTCCATCTCATCGCCGTCTGCTACCGCATCATGAAGCTCCTTGCACACAATTACAGGCATTCCAATATTGATGGAATTTCTGTAAAAGATCCTCGCAAACGACTTTGCGATAACAGCTTTCACACCAAGCGCCTTAAGTACCGCCGGCGCCTGCTCCCTCGAAGATCCGCAGCCGAAATTCTCATCGGCCACCACAAAATCCCCAGGCCTTACATCCCCAGCAAAACTTGTGCTCAGCGATTCAAACGCATGCGCCTTCATCTCATCCACCGTCGGAAACAGCAGATACTGCGACGCGATTATCTGGTCTGTGTCAACATCTTTATCAAACTTAAATATCTTTCCCATAACGCCTCCTAGATATAATTATAATGAATATCGGACTTGAATGCTATAATATCACATTATGGTGAAATAGTCAAACGAAAATGAGACCCCGGGACGGGGTCATAGTCTCATTTTTCGGTATTGCGAAGAGCTGACAGGGGGATGCATTTTTGTCAGCTTGTAAAGGCTTGAAAAAAGCAATAGTACAGCAAAGAGCTGACAAATAACATGTCCCTATGTCAGCTTGTACCTTCCTTTAAAAACAATTGACTTTTTCCCTTTATTCGTGTACCTTGTTTATGACAAAAAAAGACCTAAAGGAGACCATTATGGACATCAAAGGTTACACATACGGATACAAATCAAAAAGAAAAAGCCTTGTCACAGATGAGGCAAAAAAGTCCAGACAGCTGCTTATCGAAACAGGCATCAACTGGGTATGTCTTGCGTTTTCAATAAAAATAAAAAACTATCATTCGACGGAGATATTGTTTGATTTCGCAAACGATCCCACGGACCTTGAGATACTAAAGACAATAAAAGAATTCCACGAAAAAGGCATAAAGGTCTGCCTAAAGCCCATGATCGACTGCAAGGACGGCATGTGGAGAGCGCTTGTAAACTTCCCCGATGAAAGCATGTTCGGCCAGGATCCTTACTGGAAGGCATGGTTTGATTCATACACCGCCTTTATAACCTATTACGCCGAGCTTGCGGAGTACGCCGGCTGCGAAATGCTCTGCATCGGCTGCGAGATGCTCGGCACAGAGCGCAAGGACGAATACTGGCGCCGTCTCATAGCCGAGACCAGAAAAGTCTACAGCGGCAAACTCGTCTACAACACAAACCACGGAAAAGAAGACCGCATAACCTGGGTGGATGCCCTCGATTACCTCGGCACATCCGCATATTATCCCGTCGCAAAGGTTCCAGGCGATACCTTGGAAAACATGACCCGCGAATGGGAAAAAGTTGCCGAACATCTCGGCACATTAAGCGAAAAGATCGGCAAGAAGATCATCTTTATGGAGATAGGCTGCCGCAGCGCCAAAGGCTGTGCAATGATGCCATGGGATTTCATCCACCGGGAATTCCCCGCATATGAAGACGAGCAGGCCAACTTCTTCGAATCCTGCCTCACCGTAATGCACGACAAGCCCTGGTTTGAAGGCTTTTTCTGGTGGGACTGGAGCGTAAACATCTACGACACAAAGGAAGAAGCACAAAAAGATGCCGACTTCCACATCCATCTAAAGAAAGCGGAAGAAGTCCTTAAGGCGTGGTATAAGAAAATCTGACATTGGGACAGATCTGCGTTTGGCATTGATGATAGAGAAAGCAATTGGAAAAGGGTATTAATGTCAAGAATGGAAGAGTTTGGATATAAATGAATTAAAAAAGTTTTTGGGAGAGCCATGTGCCCTCCTTTTTTTACTTGTATTGCCTGATTAAATGAACCTCCCCTCAGCTAAAGCAGAGGGGATTGCGCGTCAAATAAGTTCAATTACAGATGGAGAATCCTGCCGAAAAGTGGATGCTAATCAGTGCATAATCGCTAATGGTGAATATGCAAAAAAAATGAGAGCTGCGTAATGCGGTCCTCATTTTTTTTTAGAAAATCATTGTTACATGAAACTGAAACGATTAAGTGATTATCAACAAACGGAGTTCCTTTTTTTTGTGTATAATGCGGAGAATTATCATAAAAGTATAAAGCTGGTTGAAAATAGATAGGGGGGGGTATAATAAAGAATGTACCACCACAACATTTTGCATTAAATCGAAAAAAGAAGAGGAGAAAACACAATGATTAATTTGAAAAAAAACTACGCACTGATCCTTGCCCTCGGCCTGATGCTTACAGGCTGTACGGGACAGACAGGCACGGATGAAACAAAAGCAACCCAGACACAGGAAATGACAACATCAGGCACGGAAGAGACAGTAGATACCTTGCCTTCCGCAGACATTACTACGGTCGATGTTCAGACAACAGAGAATAAGACCGAAGAAGACACGACTGCGGTAAAGGAAACGACGGATCAGGAGACTGAAAGCGAAGAGGAGAGCGCGACATCATAAGGGAACGCCAGGCCAAAGGAATCGCCATAGCAAAGACTAAAGGGGAGGAGACTACTCCCGAAACTACTGCCGAGCCGACAACGGCAGAGCCTACGACTCCCGAACCCACAACTGCTGAACCGACGACACCCGAGCCGACCACGCCGGAGCCCACGACTGCAGAGCCGACAACGGTAGCGCCCACAAAGCCGCCCGAGACAAAGCCCGTTGAGACGACGCCTGCGGTAGTTGCAAAGTCGATTACGGGATCGGTAAACGGAACGCATTACATCGGCGACAATCTTTCGGCAGCAGACTTCACCATCACGGTGACCATGAGCGACGGAAGCAAGCTTACGAACCCTGCCGGATTTGCAGTGAGTCCGCTGAATATTTCATCGGCCACTACCACATTTACCTGTGCGTATGCAGATGTAAGCGGAACATTCAGTTACACGGCAAGTGAGAAGCCTGCCACGCAGCCGACGCAGCCGACAACGCCTGTTAACTCGTCTTACGATAACAGAAATGTAACGTATGATGGAATGGCGCTTGCCTTGACAGCACTCACCTATTCGAACGCGACAACCCCTTACGTATTAGGAGGCAATTCACTTACTACAGGCACAGACTGTTCAGGATTTACCAAACTGATCTACGCTCAATACGGAATCAACCTTCCCAGAACAGCCGCAGCAGTATGGGATATGCCCGGACAGTTTATAAGTCTTGATGAAGCACTTTCTCGTGGACGATCCGGCAAAGTATGTCGGAACAAAATTCACAGGGCACGTAGGCATCTATCTCGGCGGAGGCTGGATGATAGACATGGCTCCTGCTAACGCAGCGGGAACAGAGGGTGGAATTTGTATAAACCTTGCATCGTGGTATCCTCAAGCAAAAAGAATTGCAAATAACACTGCCTCTAAAACAGCTGGTGACGGTCATGTATGGAAGGCACTGATAGAAAATGGCTCAATACAGCTTGACTGGGGCGGGCTGTTTCGCGAACGCAATTCAATTGAAGTGGTCGGGAGCGGACTTGGAGAAGGAGGATATGTATTCTATGGGGATCCATCTTCTTTCGACGGAAAAACATATGACGCATGGAGCTGGATTAACTGGAATTCAACCGAACGGCCCAATGATCCATCGTATATATTTAAAATGAATTACGATGCTGTAAAGAATCTTCCACAATACACTTGGGTGCCTGCCGAAGAAGCAGGCGAAAAAATAATCCTCCCCTTAAATTGAATTTAAAATAGGGGCACAATACTGAAAGGAGCGCAAATGAAAAGCAAGAATAAGTTAAAAAGAATATTATCGATATTTCTTGCCACCATACTTTGCCTGACGGGAACGCTCACAGACATCCCGCCGTTAGGTATCAGTACTAAAAACGCTGAAGCCGCAACCAACTTTGCAACATTAAACAATGAGATTGTTACGGCCGCAGCTAATTATTTGGGCTACAATTACGATCAGCCAAAAAGAATGCAGCATTCAGCAAACGACAGCTCAGGATTTTTTGACTGTTCGAGTCTTGTAGGGCAGGTACTCAAAGACGTCGGTATTACAGGCGCCTTTAATAATGGCGGCAACTACTATACTACAGCACAATATGAAAAAGACATAACCAATGAAAGCCTTTCATTCACAGTCAACGGCAAAACATACTCAAAGGCTAATGGCAACATCATATACTGCAGTACGGTAGCAGACTATAACGCAGCATTAAAGAATAAAGATTATGCTGATAAGTGGATTGTTTTAAAGACAACCACCAACAGCAAGAATATCACCGCATCTGAAACAAAAGGAATGATATTCGTACAGCCCAAACAAACAATAAGCGGAAAAGAATACGCCGCACACATGTCTATTGGTATTGGACAATATGCTTTGGGAAATATGAGCTTGGATTATAAAGATCCGCTTATGAAGCATTCCGGGCAAATAACACAGTCTGAACTCCTGAATAACATGACAGTTAGAAACAACATGTTATCCAATTTGTCTGGACGCGTTACAGCGTGCGTCGATTATAACGCTTTTCTTTATACCCACAATCTCTATAATACATTCAATGCAATGAATAGTAAAACCGCAAAAATAGCGGTGATTGATGGAGAGGCCGACCATATAAAAAATATCAAGACCGCATTATGTGGATTAGACAAATACAATGACTATACCGGTGGAGCCGCATTTGGTTCATATCCAACAGATACCGAGGCTTATTCTATTTATAGAAAAGGCAATACCGGAGTTGAACACACAATTGTAAGCAACTACAATAATGCCACCACTTTTTCCGGCGGTACCCATAACTTCTTCTATATAATAAACGCCCAGGAAGTAAGTGGCTATTACAACGAAAACACCGGTACTATTTATGCTTCTCCATGGAGAATAGAGGCCCGTGGTACAAACAGCGGTGTTGCAATCACAAATATGAACACCGCAAAAGAGGGTGGCACTCTTACGTATGCGTTCAGATATAATGAGCCACACTATACCTCCGTCTCTGTAAAAAAGACCGACACATCGGGCGCAGGTATTTCTGACACAGCATACTTTGTTGCGTTAAAAACACCAAGTGGTGTTACGGCTGACACAGTAGCCAAAGTAAGAAATTATTTCTTAACAAAAGGCAAAAACTATTATTCAAGCCAATATGATGCATCAAGCATTTCCACAATAATGGGGGCGTCTTTTGGTACCACCGAAGTCTACAACCTGTCGTCCACTAATGGTTCGGTAGATACGACAAGCGTGTATTCAAATTTGAGTGGAGACAATCGCTACTATTGGATATTCGAGGTCGGAACACCAAAAAATTATGACCTCAATACAGATATATTCCGATTAGTAGTGACCCCGACATCAAGTACATCCGGTGGCGGCTCCGCGACAGCAACACGCTATACAACAAGCAACACCACCAGTACTACATCAGTTACAGCAACCAGCCAGACGGGTATGGGCTCAAATGCCGCATTTTCCAATGGCTCATCTGGCGGAACCGTGGCTGTAGTAACCATTAAAAACGCCTACACCCCTTACGACCAGTGGCTCACATGGGATCTGGCAAAGACAGAAGCGGGGACAAACACAAATTTGGCAAATGGCGGATATATCGTAATCCCGTCCAATAACCTCGGCACAACAAATTACAGCGGACAGGACCGAGACAACGCCTTCAGATATCTGAATAACAGCGATTCGACAACAAACAATCGAAGTTCACATTCAGATACCACAGGCGAAGATTACGCTAATCCTACAATAGCCTTTCAGTCACTGGCCAAATATGCCAACGACAACACGACCACAGCTGCAGATGCAGCAAAATTGTTTGTACAAGAGCTTGGAAAATTAAGAGGAATAGATAAGGTAAGCGGTTCATATCGCTATCTTTCAGGCTCGACATGGTATCAAGGTCAGGAATTATGATGTTTACATGTATTCTTACTGCCTGCATGGCCGAAGAAGCTTATAGGCAGTAGTAAAAATAAAAAACTTACCGCCTGTAGAGCTGAAGAAGCGTACAGGCAGTAGTAAAATAATAAAATTTACTGCCTATGGGGCCGAAGCCGCTTATAGGCAGTAGTAAAGATAAGCATTCTTACTGCCCACAGAGCTAAAGAGGCGTACAGGCAGTAGTAAAATGAAAAATCTTACTGCCTATAGGTGTGAATACGCCTACAGGCAGTAAAAGAGAGACTCGGGGACTTAAGTCCGGGTCTCATTTCGAGAGCCAAAACATAAATAGGGCAGGGAGGCAATATATTTCCCTCGGGTGCATAACCCATTCTCTGCACCCGAGGGGAATATATTGCCTCCCTGCCGTTTCAAAACCAAAAAAATGAGACTCTGACTCCGTCCCGGGGTCTCAAAAACTCCCCCAAAAATGAGACTCTGACCCCGTCCCGGGGTCTCATTTTTGCCCGGCGCACAAACCCGTTTGACAAATCACTAAATTAGTGTTTTAATTGAACGAATGAAAACCCCACCCATATCTGATATAAGGAAGGAACAACCATGAACAAAAAAATGCTTACAATTATCTCGGCCCTGTTTATACTTGCAATGTCTGCGGCAGCTTTTGCTGGCCAAGAGCACGACCCGAGGGATAACGCACACGCGATGAAGGACATAGTGGAGGATGAGACGGCCGTATACGGTTTTAAGCCGAGCGCGGAGGGAAGTCTTGCGATGTATGCGGATATGGACTGGTCGGATGCGGAGACGGTGGAAGCCGGCAGGCAGGAGAGGATAGCATACCATGAAAGCCTGGAGAGCATGTATGATATCTTAAAAGAAATGACCGCAGACGGAAAGAGCACAGAAGAAATAGCCCGCGCGGTAAGTGCAAGAAGAAACGAGATAAGACTTGAAGCATACGCAGATGACCCGGAAAATCTTGCAAAGTTAAAGGCAAGAAACCTGGAAAAGTACGGCCATGAGGAAGGGCCGCTTCCGGACGAACTTTACGAGCAGTACGGGTCCTGGGATGTGGTGATAAACAAGGCCTTCAGCACGAATTCGGGAATGGATGCGTGCCTTGGTCTTTACGATGAATACTACGATGTCTATGTCGCTTTGGGGCAGATAGATACAGAAGAGTTCGCAGCCGATACAGGTAACAGGAACCATGTCGCGATGCTTGCCATGCACATGGCTTTTGCCATTGCCATACTTATGATCTTGGCGGACCGCAGGTACGCAAAAAAAGAAAAAAACAGAGCATAAAACGATCAATAATACTGTTTGACAAAAAAAGAGTTATATCATAAGATGACAATGCAGAGATAAACACAAAAAACAGGAGGTTTTTTAAATGGGTGAAAATATTAAAAAGATCCACATGGGCCCTGCTAAGTGCAGCGTTGACCTTGGTGATGGCAGCGAGAGAGGCCTTTATGTAGATCAGGATTACATCCTTCAGAAGCTCGGGCGACCTCACAGAGGTATAAGCCTGATGTACTGTTATTACCCCAAGGACAAGGGATGGCCGGGGAGAGCAAGCGTAGTTCATGCGAGCGATGACGTTTCGTTTGCGTGGGATTACCCTTACGACGATTATTTTACATACAAGGGCGGAATAAACGGAAACTTAAACGATGAGCCGTTTACTTACATGAGAGATGTCCGCAGGCACGGGCAGGATGTCATCCTGACACTAACGATCGACCCCACGCTTGAGGACGAATATCTTATTGCAATAGCTAAGGACCTTACCACATTCGGACGCGTGCTGATGCGTATCAACCACGAGGCAACGGGAAACTGGTTCTCGTTCACAAAAAGGACCACATATCAGGGTATAGCAGATTTCTTTGTCCGCTTCCACAATATCTTAAAAGAGTATGCGCCCAACGTTAAGACGATCCTTTGCGCCGGCGGAGTTGAGCACCCCGAAAAGGGCCCTGAAATAGAAATGGAAAAGGAATTCTCAGAGGCTGTTCGCGCTACCGATATCTGGTCTGTTGACAAATACCTTGCCCTTCACTGGGGATGGCCTTACGATGTTGCGGAAAAGGGCGGAAACAGCCACAAACGTGACAAGGTATCCGATATCTATTCCATGACAAAAGCAAGCTACGACCGCTTTAAGTATCTTTGCGACGGCGTAAACAAGCCCATGGTAATGAGCGAGCTTAATGCAGACGGAGATGTGACAGGTCCTTATGACCAGTGCCTCATGGTGCAGGAATTCTGTGACCTTGTAAAGAACGATCCCGATCAATGGTTTTCCGCATTCACACTCTACCAGTTCCGCGATGACGGAAGACTCGGCCTTGAGATAACAGACCCCAACAATTCCGCAGTCGGAATAGAGCAGCCGCTTCTTTACACATACAAGAACATAATCCATGATGAATTCTTCAGCCCTTCAATGACGCTTGAAAGCGATGCCGACTTGCCGGTAAAGCTTCGCTGGGGCGGCAGCGAGGATGCCGACGGAATAGCCATCCCCGTGCATCTTGAGAAGAATCCTCATTTTGCAGAACTGTATTTTGACGAAAAGACAGTTGATGCAAATCTTATGATCGAATTTGCCGGCAGATGGTTCTACAAGGCTCCCGGCGTTAAATGCATCGACCTTATGAGCGCATTCTTTGAATGCCCCATCGACGGCCCGGCAGATGTCACATTAAAGATATTTGCACCGCCGGCATCGGGTGAAAATGATAAGTCACAGGGCGATGACTGGATGACGAATTACTACTATGAACTTAAAGGTCTTCCAAGGATAAGACTTGTATACGGACCCATCGAAGATTAATACCCATGCCCCGGACCATCCGGGGCATTTTTTGTGCCGCACACGGCTCGCCATACCGAAAGATTATCGTAAGATAACGTAAAAAAAATGTCTTTAAATATTTTTGCCTTGCATATATAATAAGTCCTTGTAAAATGTGAATTCTTTTTTGAAAAAGGAGACCGATATGAAAAAGAAGACTTTGATCATGATCTCGGCGCTGACAGCGGCAATCGCCCTTTCAGGCTGCGGAAAAGATAATTCAGATCCCCCTACAGACACCAAGTCTCAGGCGGTAAACGAACAGACGGAAAGCACCGCATCAAAGACGACCATTGATATAACTGAGGCGGAAACGAATAAAGAAGTGCAAACTAAAAACGAGCCTCAAACCGAAAAAGAAACAGAAAGCATAACCAATGCTGAAACACAGGAGACAGATAAAAGGCCGGACCCCGCAGAATGCGGATATATAGATTTTTACGAAAACAACTATACAGACCGCTTTTTCCGACTGACCTTTGACCCTGCGGTCTTTGCGCCGGAATATCAAGAGGATTACTACAGTACAGAAGTTTTTTACAGAGGAGTCACATGCTCACTTGTCGGAAAGGACGGTGCAACCATGCAGGCTGTCGGCAGGACACTTGTCGGCGGTTTTGACAAGATGAAGCAGGCAGTTGAAGCGGGCGAGCAGGAAGGCTGCGTAATAAAGACCCTTGGTTCATTTGAAGTCCTCTACTCCGGCAACGGCGACGGCGAATACATATTCAGATTCGA